>JBDHWX010000094.1:0-7720 GCA_039810365.1 Bdellovibrionales bacterium
ATGGAGGATGGTATTTGGGTTGTAAGTTTTCTGGACTATGACTTGGGATATTTTGACGATAAAAGTAGAAAGGTAGAGCCGATTGAGGATCCTTTTGCGTTTCAAAAAGTGTAAAGCATGTCTCCGGAATGGACCTCTAAACTTGCGTGGGGAGACCCAGAGATTGGTAGCGAGGGAGGGACTTGAACCCCCGACACGCGGATTATGATTCCGCTGCTCTAACCAACTGAGCTACCCCGCCATCTAGGATCATTTTGCTGGCACCTAAGTGACCAAGAAAAGAAGCAAATTATGAGATGCCCCATTTATTGTCAATGCAATTTTTGCATCGCAACTTGACTCAAAAACCAGCAAATAATGCAATGATCTCTGACCTTTGCCAGCTCAATAAGAGGTCATCCAAGGAGGGGGATTTATGGGGCTACTGGGGAAATTTTTTATTATTGCTGTTTTTATAACAGCTCTTTCAAATTGCTCAAAAAAACAACAAAATACCGTTCCACAAACAACACTTGAACACGATCAAAAAATTGAAATTCTTATTCAAAGATCTCTTGAAGAAAACGTCATTCGTGTTGTCGACGATATGACAAGACCTGTTGCACAAGCACAAATCAAAATCAATGGCGAATCTTACACAACCGATGACCAAGGTGTTCTTCCCGTACCCGAAAAGTGGAAGGATCAATCCGACATTCTTATTCAAAAAGAAGGCTTTATTTCGGCAGCTTATCTTGCACAAAAAGTTCAGGGTCATCTTTTTGAGATCCATAAGCTTCCACTTGAAACACAAAATACGGTACGCGGAACTTCTTTAGGCTTTGGCCCACTCCCCAATGATAGCTTTATTGATTTTGCTCTTAATACAAAAAACTTTAGCACAAAAGATCTCTTAAACTTTGATATCTCTCAAATTATTAGCCCCGTTTCTGACGATATTTCTATTATGGGAAGAACCCTCAGAATTCCAACCAACGTTTATCTGCCCAAACAAGAAGAAAGCTACCTCTTTTTTTCTTTTACCATCGCCAAAGAATTTTTTAGACTTTTCTACAATGACACTGGGACTTTTCGCATACATTCCAATCGTGGAAAGTTTAATTTTAAAGACGTCAAAAACAAACTCGAGGCTGGCAAAAGCTTTTTTGAAGTTGTAAATGACTTCCAATTTTTATCTTTAGGCGAACAAACCGTTTCGGTCGTCAACGGTGAAACCAAAGCAGAAATCAACTCAAGCCAAAAAACTCTTAACGATGCAATAGATTTTGTGGCAACAAACAATACAAGATCTTCTCTTTTTGGCATCTCTCTTTTTAAAGAAAACGAAGACCTTCATTTTTGTGATATTAAACTTTACGAAGCTAACAAGAAACAAAAGCTTTCTCTTCCAAAAGGTGTAACCGATCGCTATATTCTTTTAGTTCTTGCTGACAAACACAAAACCATACCAACACTTTTAGACGATAGTATTTCAACAGCGATAACTCCAGTAAACAATCAAAATTCTCTTGCTCTTATGGACAGAATCCCAACTCCAACTCTTTCTGGAACCACTCTTCATACTCAACTTCCAATAATTCGAGATACCTCCCGTGCCTTTGCAACCACCCTCACCCTTTCTCGACGTGTTATTAAAAATGCTGCAGGTTCCTCTGAGACTTACATTCCAACACTTGAGGTTTATGCTGAAAACTGGATTCAAGATTTTAATTACGCAAATCTCGCCAACCTCAACAATCAAGAACCGCACAGATGGGATGTCTCATTTTTTGCCGTTGACTCCCAAAACGAAAAATCATTTAATGGGCCAAGTACACTCAACCAAGCGACACATGTGGTTCATAATGCGCTTAATTTCTAAACTCTTTATTCTGACATTTATAGCTGCCTGTACGACAACAGGCAGTTTTGATCCCAATAAAATCGAAGTCGAAAATCCCGGTCCCAAATCACAAGTTTTTAATGCAAGCTTTGCAGATGTATGGAAGGCTGCTCTTGTCACCATTGGCAAATATCCTCTGAAATCCTATGACGAAGATGCCGGTGTTATTGAAACCTCCTACATTCGCGGCGAAGACGTTTGGCTCCCTCCTTACAAAGATCGCTACGTTACTGGGGGATATCGTTATCGCATTACAATTCGTTTAATGAAGGTTAAATCTAATAAACATGAGGCTATTCAAGTTGTCGCTTTAAAAGAGCCCGAAATACAAAAAGACTTTTTTACGAACTCTCAAAAAGTTCAGAGCGATGGCCTAGAAGAGCTTTCAATACTCTACAGAATCGGTCGTGTTTTAAGCATTGATCAAAAATTAAAAACAATTAAAACTTCGAAATAGCAATCTTAGCGAGACGCTGCACTTGCACATCACGATCTTCTGTTAATTTTTGAAACTGTGATTTTTGACCAAGGCGAAACTCCATAAGGGTTGCCACGATCTGTGGGCGAATCCACAAGCTTTGTTCGCCACGAAAATTTTTAGGATCACTTAAAGCCTGCCACAAAAGATTTTCAGATTTCTTATCGTTCATAATCTTAAGAGCGCTTAAGGCCTGAACACGCACAAGCAAAGAAGGGTCTTCTTGAAAAAGTTTACGTGCAATATTTTTGGCTTCTTTTGGATCCAAGGCAACATAGGTTTTCAGACCAGCTTCTCTTAAAAACCAATCAGGACTACGAATTGCCTTTTTTGCAAGAGTAAAAGATCCTTTTTTATTTTGCTTAATAGCCTGGTGATAGGCTTCCCAACGCTTTTCCATCGGAAGCTGAACATTAAATATAATTTGATCAAAATTTTCTTCTGGAACCCGAACCGCTCCCCATGCTGAGTAAGAAAGTAAAATAAGAACTAGCCACTTCCATTTCACGATGACGCCTTATTTACAAAGTTTTCAAATTCTTCAATAAGTTTTTGAGTATCATCCTTATTGTCGGACGGACTTACCGGTGGAGGTGCCTCAGACATTTTTTCTACTTCAGTTACTAATTTTGCCGGATCTATATCAGAAGCAATATCGGGGCTGGTTGTCGTTGCTGCTGCGGGGGATGGGGTAGCTGCGGCAGCGGCCGGCGCCGGCTGAACAGGGGTTGACTCTTGTGCTGGAGGGATAGCTTTCTCTGCAGCTTCTTGTTTTTGAGTGAGACTCTCAAATTCTGCCATTAAATTTTCTTCACTTGGTATAGAAACTTTTTCTGCATGGGCCTCCGGAGCAATTCCTTCTAAGCTTTCTTTTTGCTGAACAGTTTTTTCAAATTCATCTAAGATTGTAGGTTCTGCTGGCGCAACTGTCGGAGTCGATGTTGCAGATGGGGATGATTCTATTGTGGCCGCACCACCTTTTAGTTTTTCTAGTTCATTTTTTAATTTTGCATTTTCTGATTTATAAAAAGAAAGATTGGCAATATCATCTTCTATAATTTCATATTCAGAAAGCTTATTTGTTAATTCATTAATTTTATCCTGAAGTGCTTTCGTGTCTCCTCCACTGATATTTTTAGCACTTTCTCGAAGTTTTGAAATTTCAGATTTTAAATCGCCAATAATCTTTTCTTTTTCATTTAATGCATTTTGTAAGTCTGCAGAAAGTGGCACCGATGCTCCGCTGCCATTTCCCATTGGCGCATCTTGAGCAGCTGGGGCAACATACGTGACAGGCGGTGTGGCTTCTGTTGAAGGTGGCGATGACAAAGGTGCTTCAACTTTTTGATTGGCCGCAATCCCTGCTGCTGCAGCAGCCCCCGGTTCTGGGCCCATAAGTTCTTCAAGATTATCTAAATCATCAAGGGGACTTGATTCGTGTGATCCTACATCTGCAACATTTGCTTTTGTCTCTTTTACTTTTTCTATCTTTGGCTCTTGAGTCTTTTTGGCTACTGTTACTCTATTTTGAGGTTCCTCTTTAAAAGATTTTAAGATCACAGAAACTGCTAAAATAAAAATAATGGCAAATCCAATTTGGATAATTAAAACATTGTGTTGAATAAAAAACTCAATAGCTGCTTGTACCATCTTTTTAGTCTCAGACGCATAGCCTAAAACGTCAATATGCTCATGAGTTTACACCTCAACGAACTAGTCCTATGGCGAGCTGACGCCTCGCTTAAAAATCGATAAAAAGATGATTGCCTAAAACCCTCGAAAATTGAAAAATGCAGACACTTTTTAAGGAGATCAAATGCAAAACCTCAATCACGAAATTGTTGAAGCGGGAAAACATATTTTTCAATCTGTTGAAGGCGAAAGCAAAAGTGTTTTTAACAAAGACTGGTGGTATGGCCGCATCATGGATTGGTCCATGAAAAATCAAGATTTTAAAACCAAAATGTTTCGCTTTGTCGATGTTCTGCCTTATTTAAATTCTCACCAAGAAGTCACTCGCCACTTAAAAGAATATTTTTCTGACGAAAATGGCGATCTCCCTAAAATTTTTGGCTTTGGTTTAGGGATCGGCTCTCTGGCTCCAGGTCTTCTCTCGGGAGCTATTAAGAAAAACGTAACCGAAATGGCTAAAATGTTTATCACTGGCGAAAACCCAAGTGAAGCCATTCAAGTTTTAAAAAAAACACGTGAACAAAAATTAGGTTTTACTGTTGATATTCTTGGAGAAGCAACTCTGAGTGAAAAAGAAGCCCTCGAATATCAACGTAAATATATCGAACTTATCGAATGGCTCACAAAAAACACTGCAAACTGGGCAAAAGACACACAACTTGACCAAGATCAATGGGGAGATATTCCAAAAGTAAATATTTCAGTAAAACTCAGTTCTGTTTATTCGCAAGTCAAAGTTCAAGCGTGGGAAGACTCTATTCAAATTCTCTGTGAAAGGCTTAAGCCCATCTTTGATTCTGCAATCCGTAATCACGCTTTTATTAATCTTGATATGGAAAATTATGATCTTAAAGATCTCACCCTTGAAGTTTTTCAAAAAATGATTTCTCTGCCAGAATATAAAAACTATCCTCACTGGGGAATCGTGATTCAGGCCTACCTAAGGGATTCTCTTGAGGATACAAAAAAACTTTGTGATTTTGCAAAAAAACGTGGAGTTCCTTTTACCGTTCGCCTTGTTAAAGGAGCATATTGGGATTTTGAAACCATTACTTCCAATCAACGTGATTGGCCTATTCCTGTTTACACCAACAAAAAAGAGTCCGATGCCAATTATGAAGATTGCACCCAGGCTCTTTTAAGCTCTCATCAATATATCAAAGCTGCTTTTGGTTCCCATAATGTTCGCTCTTTAGCCTACGCCATGGTGATGGCCAAAAAATTAGGGCTTCCTCAAAATGCTTTTGAAATCCAAATGCTCTATGGAATGGCAGAACCCATTAAAAAATCTATTGTGAAAATGGGCTATCGTGTTCGTGAGTATGCCCCCATTGGTGAGCTGATCCCGGGAATGGCTTATCTTGTTAGAAGGCTTTTAGAAAACACCTCGAACGAATCTTTTTTGCGCTCTAAGTTTGCAGAAAATATTCCTGTAGAACAGCTCTTAAGCGACCCCCACGAAAACCTAGAACAAACATCTTCTCAACACAGTCGTAGTGGCTTTATCAACGAACCACTTTTAGATTTTACTAATAGTACAATTCGCAACCAATTTGAACAAACCCTTCAGAAAATAAAAAACGAAAAGGCAAAAAATTATTCTCTTGTCATCAATGGCAAAAAAATTGAAACCTCACAAACACTCAAAAGTATTAACCCTGCAAATCCCAATCATATTGTCGGTCACGTTTATCTTGCTGGGATATCAGAAGCCGAACAGGCTCTCCAAATAGCAAAAAGTGCTTTTAAGACTTGGTCCAAAACTCCTGCTACAACAAGATCAGACCTCTTAGAAAAACTTGCAAGCGAAATTCTCAAAAGACGTTATGAACTCTGTGCTTACGAAGTTCTTGAAACAGGAAAACCATGGATAGAGGCCGATGGTGACATTACAGAGGCCATCGATTTTTGTAGGTACTATGCTCGCCACATGAGAGAACTTTCACAAAAACAGCGAGCCGGTCATGTTTTAGGTGAGTTAAGCCTTTACCACTACCAGCCACGAGGGGTCTCTCTTGTCATTGCAC
The DNA here is from genome assembly GCA_039810365.1 of Bdellovibrionales bacterium. Taxonomy (GTDB): domain Bacteria; phylum Bdellovibrionota; class Bdellovibrionia; order Bdellovibrionales; family JAEYZS01; genus JAEYZS01. The sequence continues at coordinate 6,080 of JBDHWX010000094.1, forward strand.
CATGGAATTTTCCGCTTGCTATTCTCTGTGGCCAAGTTGTGGCCTCTCTTGTTACAGGCAACACTGTTATCATGAAGCCAGCCGAACAAAGCTCTGTTATTGCGGCCAAACTTATGGAAATGATTTTAGATGTTGGTTTTCCAAAAGATGTTGTGAGCTTTCTTCCTGGAATTGGGGAAGAAATTGGTCCTTATCTCGTTGATCACAAAGATGTCGACATCATCGCCTTTACGGGCTCCAAAGCCGTTGGACTTAATATCCTACAAAAAGCCTCTGTTGTTCATCCTGGGCAAAAGAATGTTAAAAAATGTATTATAGAGATGGGTGGAAAAAACGCCATTATCATTGATTCCGATGCAGATCTTGACGAAGCCGTTCAAGGAGTTCTCTACTCTGCCTTTGGCTTTCAGGGACAAAAATGTTCTGCCTGTAGCCGTGCTATTGTGTTAGAAGAAAATTACGATAAGTTTATTCAACGTCTGGTTGACGCCGCTGCAAGTATTCGAGTCCAACCACCAGAAAATCCAAAAGCCTATCTTGGCCCCGTCATTGACCAGGATGCCTATGACCGCATCATGAAAACAATTCGAGATGCTTCTCAAGAAGCCCGCATGATTTTTCAAGCCCAAGTTCCAAGTGATGGATACTTTGTTCCACCAACAATTTTTGTGGATGTTCATCCTCAGAGCAAGCTTGCAACTCAGGAAATCTTTGGACCAGTTCTAGCTGTTATCAAGGCAAAAGATATTGACGAGGCTTTAACCATTGCAAACAATGTTGAATATGGTTTAACCGGCGGTGTTTATTCTCGTAGTCCCGCTAATATTGAACGTATCAAAGAAGATTTGGAAGTTGGCAATCTCTACATCAATCGTAGCATCACAGGTGCCATGGTGGAACGCCATCCCTTTGGTGGTTTTAAGATGTCAGGCATTGGTTCTAAAACCGGTGGCCCTGATTATCTTAAGCAATTTATGGAACCACGGGTGATCACCGAGAATACGATGCGAAGAGGTTTTGCCCCCACTGAGTCAAACGAATAACAAAACCAGTGAAACAGCCAAAGGCAAATCCACCTATGTGAGCTGCGTGCGCCACACCACCTAGCTCGCTGAGGGTTCCCCAATATCCAGCAATATCAGAAGAAATCCAAAAAAGTAAAACAATCCAGGCAGGAAACTTTGCAAATCCATAATACCCCTGCTTGGGCATTAACCAATAAAAACAACGAATTCCTTTTTTCCAATATAAAACTAAAACCAATCCCATAAGTCCACTAATCGAACCACTTGCACCAATCAATGGTGCTTCTGTTGAAAGAGATAACAGTAAAAATATTTTGGCGGCCACAACACCCGAAACAAGATAAAAAATTAAATAATTAAGGCACCAAATAATTTTTCAACAAATGCACCAAATATAAGTAAAAACCAAATGTTGCTCGCAAGATGTACGATTCCTCCATGGGTAAATTGATATGTAATATATGTGCGAAGATTTGATTTTTCTTGTGTCATTCCTAAAATATAAGAAGGATCCTGAGCTTGCGTTTCAAGCAAAGCCTGATACTTCTTTTTCCAATATTGGTATTGAATAACATCTCCATGATAGGGCATAACAGCAGCATATTTTTTAAAAAGA
>JBDHWX010000095.1:0-7595 GCA_039810365.1 Bdellovibrionales bacterium
TTAAGAGAGGCAGCTCTTAATGTCGATAAGCTAGCCCGCCAGATGTAGACTTTGCGCTCAACAAGCATTGCCCATTTTGATCAAAGCTTGATTTTAGTCGGTTTTCCATGCCGTGAATGTATCCTGCAAAGCTACTTTTATTGACTTGATTGGAGACCATAGAAAATCTTTTAGATTCACTCATTTTTTTAAGAGAATTTTTTTGAAATTTATTTTGTAATTCGGCAAAAACCGCATTTGATCCCTTATTAAACATTCCAAGGGCGATAGTGTTTCGAATTTGATAGTAAGTATTGGAATGATTGTTATGATATCCCCAATAGTCTAATAATTTTTCTGCCGAGCGAGAGTTTTCTGGGGCACTTCGATAGTACATAAAGAGACCAAGGCCACCGAGAATATTTCGAGCCATACCATCTTTCATAGAAATAAAATCACAGTTAGAAAAATTATTTATTTTTTTTGAACGCTCCATCAACCCAACAAAGTGAGAACACTGTTGGGGATGAGTAAAAATATAATTTTCTAAATAAGTATTGCCAGAATTTTTATGATGAAACATTTCTTCTTTGGCAACGCCCACAAGTTGAGTAAGACCTGTTCCATTTTTTGATTTAAAAAAGAAACCAAAAGAAGATTCAAGGTGAACCTTTTTATAGAGAACACTTTTGCTGTACTTGTCGAGATCATCTGAAAAGCATCGAAGAGCTTCGTTGATTGTCCAGTGAATATAATGAATCATTTCTTGAGTGATACAAGGGGTGTCGTTTGAATAAATTCCCAGTGAGCTTCCTTCGTTGCAGAGAAGCTTTGTTGTCTCAATAAATGGAATATTTTGTATCGAGCAAGCAATTCTTTCTTGTGGAATGCGATCTTTAAAAGAACTTTTATGTGCATAAGTAGGGAGTGAGGACAAAAATTTATGTTTCCAGTAATCCTTTAAAAATGAATCTTCTTGAATGCTATCGGGATTAACAATCTGATCTGCATAAATTCGAATATTAGGATTTCCAATAATACAAGATTGCTGATTCATGCTCTGAATTTGTGGGGCAATAAAGGCTCTTGTAGAAGAAGAAACGGGGCGTATAAAGAGCAATGCCAATATTAGAAGAATTCTCATATAGGTTGCCTAGATAGCGTACAAATTAAAAAATATTGATTAAATAAAGCAGTCGTAAAAAAATTTTAGACCTGAGAATGAATATATGCGTTTTTAAAAATGACCCGGCACAAAAAATTATTTTTACAAATAAGAACCATTTAATTTGTAAAATCTACGATACTTTTGAGAATGAAAAAGAGAGCAAAAAATTATCTTTTGCTCTCTTTTTTCTTATTAAGAATCAATTAATTTACGAATAACATATTGAAGAATACCGCCATTATTAAAAAACTTAACTTCAACAGCAGTATCAATACGTGATTTGACCTGGATGGTTTCTTTTTTTCCATCTTTTCTTGTGATGACGAGATCAATTTCTTGTCCTGGTTTTAAACCTTTCGAAACTCCGATGATATCAAAAGTTTCAGAGCCATCTAGTTTTAATGTTTTTCTATCCACTCCCGCATGAAATTGAAGAGGAAGAACTCCCATGCCAATCAAATTAGATCTGTGAATTCTTTCAAAACTTTCAGCGACAACAGCTTTAACGCCAAGAAGGAGGGTTCCCTTTGCGGCCCAGTCTCGAGACGAACCAGTTCCGTATTCTTTCCCTCCGATAACCACAAGTGGTGTTTTGGTTTCTTTATATTTTACTGCGGCATCATAGATGGGCATGACTTCATTTGTTGTTACAAACTTTGTAATTCCGCCTTCTGTTCCGGGGACCATTTCATTTTTAAGACGGATATTGGCAAAGGTTCCGCGTACCATGACATCATCATTTCCCCTACGCGATCCATAAGAATTAAAATCTTTTGGAGCAATGCCGTTAGCAGCTAAAAATTTTCCAGCAGGAGAATCTTTTTTGATACTTCCGGCAGGAGAGATGTGATCGGTTGTAATGGAATCACCAAGAATTGCTAGAGCTCTGGCTCCGTGAATATCCTGTGGTACTTCTGCCGATTTCTTCATTCCTTCAAAGTAGGGTGGATTTTTGATATAAGTGCTTCTATCCCACTTATAGGTTTCTGTTGGAGAAGTTTTAATTTCTTGCCAGAGTTCTGGGCCTTTAAAAACATCACTATATCTTTTTTCAAACATTGTGCGATCCACAGAATTTAAAACTGTATCTGCAATTTCTTTATTGCTTGGCCAAATGTCTCTGAGAAACACAGATTTTCCAGATTTGTCTGTTCCAATGGGATCTTTTTCAAAATCAATGTACATGCTGCCAGCAAGCGCATAAGCCACAACAAGCATGGGGGAGGTGAGGTAGTTGGCGCGTGTGTGGGGATTGATTCGACCTTCAAAGTTTCTGTTTCCAGATAAGACTGAAGTTACAACGAGATTGCCCTTTTCAACAGCCTTTTGAATAGGCTCTGGAAGGGGGCCTGAGTTTCCAATACATGTGGTGCAACCGTAACCCACAAGATTAAAACCAATTTGGTTCATGTACTTTTGAAGACCTGACTTTTCAAGATAATCGGTTACAACTTGAGACCCCGGAGCAAGAGAAGTTTTAACCCAAGGTTTAACAGTTAAACCTTTTTCAACAGCTTTCTTGGCAATAAGTCCAGCACCAAGCATAACGGAAGGATTCGAAGTATTGGTGCAACTTGTAATAGCGGCGATAACAACGTCTCCGTTTCCAATTTCATATTTTTGGTTTTCAACAGGAGTTTTTGATTTTTCTTTTGTGATTTTGTCTGAAGAAATTTGAAAACCAGTGGTCAGTTGATTGGCAAAATCAGTTTTAACGTTAGAAAGAGAAACTCGATCCTGAGGACGTTTTGGCCCAGCAAGCGAGGGATCGACCTGAGAAAGATCAAGTTCGATGGTATCATTAAATTGAATGTGAGATCCGTCTTCTTCGCGCCAAAAGCCAACCTCTTTTGCATAGGCCTCAACAAGATCAATGGTTTCTTGGGACCTGCCAGAAAGTTTTAGATATTTTAAAGTTTCATCATCTATTGGAAAAAATCCACAGGTTGCTCCGTATTCAGGAGCCATATTGGCAATGGTTGCACGATCAGCAAGAGGAAGGTGTTTAAGACCTGATCCATAAAACTCAACAAATTTTCCAACAACACCTTTTTTTCTGAGCATGTTGGTGACAGTTAAAACGAGGTCTGTAGCAGTTGCCCCTTCTCTGAGCTTTCCAGTGAGCTTGAAGCCTACAACCTGAGGGATAAGCATGCTGATGGCTTGTCCGAGCATTACTGCTTCGGCCTCAATTCCTCCAACACCCCAGCCAAGACAAGAAAGCCCATTGACCATGGTCGTGTGGCTATCGGTTCCAACAAGAGTATCAGGAAAAGCATAAGTGCCATCTTTTCCTTGAGCTGTACGAACTGTTTTTGCAAGATATTCGAGATTCACCTGATGACATATTCCTGTACCGGGAGGAACAACACGGAAATTATTAAAAGCCCCTTGTCCCCATTTTAAGAAAACATATCTCTCATGATTGCGCTGAAATTCGAGTTCAACATTTTGTTCAAAGGCCTGATTGGTTCCAAAATAATCTACCGTCACGGAGTGATCGATAACAAGATCAACAGGGGTGAGTGGGTTAATTTTTTTTGCATCTCCGCCAAGATGTTTCATGGCATCTCTCATGGCAGCAAGATCTACAACGGCAGGAACCCCCGTAAAATCTTGCATGAGAACACGTGATGGAAAAAATGAAATTTCTCTTTCGTATGATTTGGTATCTTGACTGAGAACGGCCTGAATATCTTCTTTTGTAACATTGAGATCATCTTCATGTCTTAAAAGATTCTCTAAAAGAACTTTAGTCGAAATAGGAAGTTTTTTAAGGTTAGGATGATTTAATTTTTTGATATCAAAAATTGTATACGTTTTGGAACCAACCTTGAGGGTTGTTTTTGTTTTTAAACTGTCCTTTGAGTGAATGACCATGGTTTGCCTCCGAATAGATAAGCCACCATTTTATATCCAAATGTGAGAGAAGCAAGAAAAAGTATTTGTTTTGCTTTGCGCCCATCTCGCGATGAACTGTAGAAGGTATAGAAATTAAAAATTATTGCGCATCTCTCTGAGCTTTTGAAATTCAAGAGCAGACGCTACTTTTAAAAATGGATTAATTTTGCGTTCTAGACCAAGAGAGGTGGGGACTGTTGGTAATGCCATTTTTCGCAGCTCCAGAACTTCTTGGTATCGTTTTTTAAGATCTGTATTATTAGGATCAACCTGAATAGCAAATCGAGCGTTTTGTTCAGAGTACTCATGGCCGCAATAAATGAGAGTTTCGTCTGGCAATATACGAAGTTTTTGTAAGCTTAAAAACATTTGTTCAAACGTTCCTTCAAAAAGTCTTCCGCACCCCATAGAAAAAAGAGTATCCCCAGTAAATAGAATTTTTTCATTTAAAAAGTGAAACATAATATGCCCATGTGTATGGCCTGGAGTAAAGAGAACCTGTACTTGAGAATGACCAAGGTTGAGAATCTGATTATCTTCAAGACCAAAATCAATACCAGGAATTCGATGAAAATCATTTTGTGCTCCCCAGATCAAAGCAGAGAATTTTTCTTTCAAAAAAAGGTTTCCGGCAACGTGATCTCCATGATGATGAGTGTTGAAAATGTCAGTGGGCTTAAGATGAAGAGAGGTAAGTGTTTTGAGGATAGGCGTTGCTTCGGGAGTGTCAATAATTAAACATTTGTTGTCTCCGATTTGTGAAATAACATAGGCATAGTTATCTTTTTGGCATTTCACAATATGAACTTTCATGGACCTTATTCCTAACTTTATTGCAGAAAGGCTCTCGCATCTCGCAACGTTTGTCTAGAATTCATTGATCAACAAAGAAAAGACACAATTGATAACACAAGAAAATAAAAAATTTATATACTATAAAGGCAATCCTATTTTTATGAAATTCCATGGAGGGAATTTTGAAAAATCAAAAACAATTTTATTTTATACTTGTAGCAACAGCTTGTCTTCATCTTGGGCTTTGGGCTCAAGCTGATATAAAACCTAAGGTCGTTTATGGGGATGACAATCGAATCGAAATCTATGAGGCTCCTTTAGAATGGCAAAATCTTGCAGACTCAACGGTCGCTCTTGTTTTTTCACAAGATCTACAAGACATGGGGGATGGTCGAGTTCGGGTAGCACAAGATATTTATTCTACATCAAAAAATCTTTGTCCTGAGGCAGAACCAAATTTTCGTGATCAAAACTCGCTTGCATTTTGCTCAGGATCTTTGATTGCACCCAATATCGTTTTAACAGCAGGGCATTGTATTACAACACAATCCGGCAGTGGTTCGTGGGGTGGGATTGCCTGTGATCAGGTTCAGATGGTCTTTAATTTTGGATATAAGACTAAGAATCAAGATCTAGATTACCTTTCAAATCAAGATGTGTATTCTTGCAAAAAGCTGATATACAGAGAGCAAAAAAACAATGGTGCTGATTTTGCCTTGGTATATTTGGATCGACCTGTGACAAATCATGTTCCTCTGACGCTTAATTGGGAGGGTAAAAAGCAAGTGGGAGATCCACTCGTTGTTATTGGTCACCCGGTTGGCATACCGACAAAAATTGCAGCGGGAGCAAGAATTCGTTCTTTTGCCGATGGGTATTTTGTTTCTAATCTTGACACCTTTGGGGGCAATTCTGGTTCGGCTGTCCTCAATGAAAAGACTGGCTGGGTTGAGGGAGTTTTGGTGAGAGGGCAATCCGATTTTAAAAAAGATTATCAAAGAAATTGTAATGTTGTAAATCGTTGCAGCGATGATGGCTGTCGCGGTGAAGATTCTACAGATATCACGGCTGTCTTAGGCCATATTCCACAGCTCTCTTTAGCCATTGAATAAAATTATTTTTTGTTCATAATGTATTTATGCAAAAAGTTTTATTTGTTTGTACGGGTAATATATGTCGTTCTCCAACAGCAGAGGGAATTTTTCGTTCACTCGTTACAGAAAAAAAATTGGAGGAACACTTTTTTATCGATTCAGCAGGACTCTTGGACTATCACGAAGGAGAAGGGCCTGATTTAAGAACGGTACAGGCGGCAAAAAAAAGAGGCTACGATCTTTCTTCCATTCGTTCTCGTCCTTTAAAAAGAGAAGATTTTTTTGAATTTGATTATTTTATTGCTATGGATAGAACGCATCTCCGAGCGATGCAGGAGATTTGTCCAGAACACAGGAAGGATCAAATTACCATAGAACTTATTTTGAATTATTCTAAAAAGTGGACAGGCCAAGATGTTCCCGATCCTTATTTTGGTAATGGCCAAGGCTTTGAATTGGTCTTAGATATGCTCGAAGAATCTTGCCTTGAGTTTCTTCACAAGATTTCTTAAAAACTTATTTTTTACCAACAAGTTTTTCTGGAAACCTTCCATCTTTAAGATAACCGTCTAGCAGCTGTTGAAGCTTGACGCGGCAAGTGCCACCACAAGAGCCAACTCCGGCAGACGTTGCATCAAAGATTTTATTCAGAGTGTTGGCCCCGTTGCGAATCGCATTTTCAATGGTTTCGCGATCGACATTGTTGCAGTAGCAAACAATTTCTTTTCTAGGCTTCTGTCCCACTTTTTAATCCCTTAAGTTGTGATTCAATGAGATGCAGGGATTTTTCTTTGAGATCTTTTAAAGAACCTGTCACGTACGCTCCAGAGGCATAAAGATGACCGCCTCCATTAAGACTCTCTGCAACTGTTAATACCTCAATGCGTCCTTTGCTTCGAAAGCTGACTTTAAATTCATTTTCCGAGATTTCACGAACAACCATGGCGGCTTCAATGCTATCGATATTCATAATGGTGTCGATAAGATCTCTCGTGTGATCCTTATTGAGCCCCATGGAGATCAAATCTTTTTCAAAGAATCTTAAAAAGGCAATTTTATCGCTAGCAAAAAACTCTAAGTTATTCATGGCTCGAACAGAGAACAAAAGTTTATTTTTTGTAAAATCCCCAAAAATAGCTCTGTGAATTTTTTCTGGGTTCACATTGTAATTTAACAGCTCGGCGGCAATCAGGTGTGTGGCCGACGAGTTACGTATAAAACGAAAAAGATGGGTATCAAAAACAATAGAAGTATAGAGGGCTTCTGCGATATTGGTATCGATTTCTATTCCAAGTTTTTTTATGATATGAAAAGCCACCTCTCCAGTGCTTGCAGCCTTTGTATCAATGATGGAATGGGGGGTGGGTTTGGGACCAGTCGTGAGAATCGGATGATGATCCACAAAAATAATGTGAGAGCTGTTTTTTTCAAACTCAGAATATAAGGGCTCCAAGAGCCGCTTGTCATTTGTATCAAGGATGATGACGAGATCGGTTTTTAATATTTCGTCATGAGGGTTTAAAAAAGTTTGCAAAATGTCTTTGGGTTGATGGTTTGACGATTGAAATAAAAAATCATATTTTTTTGCACAGCGATCAACATTGAGAATTCGAACATTCTTATTTATTTTTTTAAGAGCATAAAAGAGGGCAACTTCT
>JBDHWX010000096.1:0-7313 GCA_039810365.1 Bdellovibrionales bacterium
TGAGGATCCTTTTGCGTTTCAAAAAGTGTAAAGCATGTCTCCGGTACAAAGTGTAAAGCATGTCTCCGGAATGGACCTGGACCGAGGTCATGGGTGGGTATATTGTTAAAAATGGTCGGCGTGACTGGATTTGAACCAGCGACCTCTTGCACCCCAAGCAAGTGCGCTATCCAGGCTGCGCCACACGCCGATATACTTTTAACTCTTACTTCCTTTTTGTGGCGCAGCCTTCTGCTCAACACTCGCAAAGTGGGGACTTTGCGAGGTCTTCGCGAGCAGCTCCACACTAAAACCTGCCGCTGGCAGCTTTTAGCGCGGGCTTAGGCCACACGCCGATATACAAAAACTTAAACACAACATATAGCCGTATTCGTCTTGAAATTCAAGAGCCTAGATGCTGCAATAAATAAATGGCAGCATCTCGAATCTTAGTCCTTATTCATTACTTTATAGGTTTTATTTGCGGTCTTTCTTTTATCCGCTCTCAGTCTGAATTCCTCCATTATAGTGAACCCAAATACCTTGTTATTCTTCTGGTGGCCCCAGTTGCCCTTTGGTTCTTTTTTTTACAATTTATTCAAAACAAGGGCTTTAAAAATCACTTTGCTAAAATTTTAACTCCTTGGATTTTTCTTATCGGAGGATCTCTTTGCTTTATGATCCCCTTGGGCGAAAAAGGACTTCTTTATGTAGGGCTATGGATTTTTACGACCGGAATAGTCGTTGAAAGTCTTCGTTGGGGTTTTTTTGAAATAACAGAAAGGTATCTTGGCCCCTCTCAGCTAGGAGTTAATGCTTCTTATCAAGGAATTTTTTATGAATTCGGTATTATTTCAGCATCTCTTTTACTTAAAAACTTCCCCTCTCTTTCTCTTCATCAAATTGCTATTTTTAGCGGAGCCTTCCTTGTTGCCATCCTTGTGCTCATGTTTTATTTTTTAAACCCTAAACGTTTTGAACACTACTTTATTCACAGAAAATATACCAAACTTTTTCATATTGATTCGGACTATTCTCGCATTATTTTTTTATTTTTGCTTATTGGTGTAACTCAAGGGCTTTTTAGGATGAGTCAAGATACTTATTCCCAAACAATTTTTAAAATAAACTCTCACTCAGCCCAAGATATTCAAAAAAGTATTTCAAGTGTCTTTTTACTGGGAAGCATCTTTCAGCTCTCACTTTTTTACTTTAATGCAAAAGTTCTAGAAGCAAAAAGAATTTCCCCTGTCTATATTGTGATGGCTTCATTTTTTGTACAGATTTTAGCGTTTCTAAATTTGCTTAAGAATCAAACTTTAGAAAACGCCATATTGTTTCTTGGCGTCTCTAAGCCTCATACAGGAATTTATTTTATAAGTCTTAATAGACTAGCAGCCTTTTTTAAATTCTCAGCAGGTCTTTCTATGAAGTCGCTAAATCGTCTTGGTGCAATTGTTTTGGGAACAGCTCTTTTTGCCATCATTCCAGCAACTCCTGTTGTTCAAGAGTATACGATGCCGCTTTTATGCGTGCTCTCTATTTTTATTTTGTGGAAGATGCGAGGAGAGCTCATTCCTCTTTTGCAAAAAAACATTCTTTCTCCTCATCCTGATGAGTGTGTCAGAGCTGCCGTCGGACTCACTTATGCAAAGCCACTCAAGTATGTTGATACTCTTTCTCAAGTTTTAGAAAAAAATCCAAGCCAGTTTTTAAGAAAGCAGATTATTTTGGGTTTGGGTCATGAAAAATCCAAAACCTCTTTTGAAATTCTCGAAAAAGAGTTCTTGTCAGATCAAGAAGAAATACAAATTACGGTATTAGAGGCTCTTAATTTTGCTAGGTCAAATAAGGCCACAAGATTTATTTTAGATCTTGTATTATCCCACAAAAAATCATTAACACTTCGTGTGCGTCTGAATGCTGCAAAGATTTTAGCTTCTCTTTACGGAACAAAGAGTATTCCCATTTTAATGATGGGTCTTCGTACAGAAGACCCAAGGCTCTTGGCAAACGTTTTAGAGGCTCTTTCACAATTTCGAGATCCAGAATTGATTGAAATTTACAAAACCCACTCTCGTTCGGAAGTCCCAAGGATACGAGCTAATGCACTTATTGGACTCTACCAATTTAAAAAAGAAGCATCTTGGGTTAAGCAGGAGATACATAGAATTTTATTATCCCAGGATATCAATGATCTTGGTTTAAAAATTTCTATATTTTATACGATAGGAAAAAATAAAATTAAAGAGTTTACCCCAATATTAAAAAGCCTCTTAATCGAACATTTAAAAAATTTTGTTAGTTTTAAATCTATGGACAGTCTTTCGCTTTCATATCTTCAAAGCCTTTCTTGGGCACTTATGAGATTAAAGGTTTCGAGGGGCTCTCAGGTTATGCTCGATATTTTAAAAGAACATATTAAAAATGCAGAGATCAAGTCGCCGATACATTTTATTTTACAACTGGATTTAAACGAGAGAATGAAAATATTTGAAGACTGGATTTTTTATTCTCAAGATAAAATTAAAACACGAAAAATATTAATTCAATACTTTCAAGACTCTGGATATGATTTGCACGAAGAAATTGAGTATCTGATGTCTATGAATCTTGAAGAAGAGCCAGCTTAAAATTAAAAATTTAAAAGAAACATTTTAAGATAGAAACCTTCTGGAAAAGAAGGCAGATGCGGATGATCCGGGCCATGGCCCCCCTCTGCAATAATCTGTGGTATTTTTTGCATGCGTCTTGAGGCTTTAGAAATAATATGTAAAAAATCATCTTTTAATAAAAGTCCACTGCAAGAACAAGTGACCATCATGCCATCTGGAGCCACAAGCCCCATAGCTTGAGAGTTTAACTTTAAATAAGCATGTTGTCCTGTTGGAATTCCTTTTTTATTTTTGATAAGGGCCGGAGGATCACAAATAACAATATCATAGGTTTCATTTAAATTTTTAAGATCTTCAAAAACATCCATTTCTCGTATTGTGAGAGTTTTAGGATGATGCCTTGAAACATTTTCTTGAGCCAAAGTAAGAGCCATTTTGGAAACGTCAACAAGTGTAACATCAAGTTCGATGTGATTTTTATTTGCGAAGTATGCAATTTGAGACGACCAATGTCCCACATAACAACACAGATCCAAAATCTTAAGTTTTGAAATAGGATTTGCAAAATGTTTTTTTGAGAGTTGAGTTAATACAAGTTCAATGTTTTTAGTTTGATCTAGAAAAAAACCTGTTTTTTGTCCGTTGATCAAATCTGTTTGCATCAATAAAAAATTTTGATCTTGGGACGTTGTAAGCCTGATATTAATTTTATTAAGATCAAAAAAGGGACATTCTTTGATAACTTGTGGTTCTTCCACCAAAAGGCCCTCAAGCTTTCGTGCATTCACATCGTTTCTTAAAACCACACAGCTATGAGACCATTGATAAGGAGAAAGTGCTTCAACATTTGCTTTTTCTACTAATTTTTTAAAAAACTCTTTAAGGTTATGACCGATTGCTTTTTGAATACCATAACTTGAAATTTGAATAGCAAAAACTTGGCCAATTTTGCCATTTTGCTCAATAATATAATAATCAACGATGAGGCCTGATAAAAAATCATTTTCGCTAAAACAAAGGCGAAAGCTATTTTGAAGACCAAGTCTTACACGTTTTTGCCAAGCTAAAAAAATACGTTCAAAGATAAGATCTTCAAGTGTTCCATTATAGGGTTCATAGGAAATAGCCCGAAAACAAATATTAGAATTAGGATTTGCGTAGCCATAGGCAACAAATTGATCGTTGGTATCATTTAAAACAATGGGTGTCCCAGGCGTTACACTTTTAAGAGATGATGCAATTTCGTTTGAAAAAACCCAAGGATGATACGCTCGAACCCTCTTGTCACATCCTTTTTTAAGATTCCAGTGAAGTGTTTGAGACATTCTTAGTTTTCTTCAAGCGTCGTCTTAAGAAACTCATTTTTCATAATGGCAATATTTTGAATCGAAATATCTTTAGGGCAGGCTGCATGGCATTCACCAATATTAGTACAGTTTCCAAAACCTTCAGCATCATGTTGTTCAATCATGCGACGAACGCGCTCTTTGGCTTCGACTTGTCCTTGTGGCATATATTGAAAGTGTGCAACTTTAGCAGCCGTAAAAAGACTTGCAGAAGCATTGGGGCAAGCCGCAACACATGCACCACAACCAATACAAGCAGCAGCATCAAAGGCTTTATCAGCTTTATCCTTACCAATTAAAATAGAGTTAGCATCGGGTTGTGGCCCTGTATTTGAAGATATATAGCCGCCTGATTGAATAATACGATCAAAGGCTGATCTATCCACAACAAGGTCTGTGATAATCGTAAAAGCCGTGGATCTAAATGGTTCGACCACAATCACTTCGCCATCTTTAAAAGAGCGCATGTGGAGTTGACAGGTTGTAATACCACGAACAGGACCATGAGCTTGACCGTTGATCATGCAACCACATGCACCACAAATTCCCTCACGACAATCGCTATCAAACTCAATGGGGCGTTTATTTTCTTTAATGAGTTTTTCATTTAAAAGATCAAGAGCCTCTAAAAAAGAAGTATCTGGAGAAATATCTTCCATTTTGTAATTTACAAATTTTCCTTCTTTTGTTTTTGGCTCTTGTCTCCAAATTTGAAATGTAATGTTCATGATGTTTCCTCTTTTACTTGTAAGATCTTTCTGCAAAGTGAACGTTTTCAAAACTTAAAGGCTCTTTATGAAGCTCTTCTTTTTGATTTGGTCCCTTATATTCCCAGGCTGCCACATAGCTAAAGTTTTTGTCGTCTCGTTTTGCTTCGCCTTCTGCTGTTTGACTTTCTTCTCTAAAGTGAGCACCACAAGATTCTGTTCTCTGAAGAGCATCAATAGCCATAAGCTCACCAAGTTCTAGAAAGTCTGCCACTCGACCTGCAAGCTCAAGATATTTATTGTACTCATCTTTTGAGCCGGTCAATTTCAAGTTTGTCCAAAATTCTTCTCTTAACTTTTGAATTTGGGAGATGGCTTCTTTAAGGCCTGCTTCGGTTCTGGCCATTCCAACTTTGTCCCACATGATATGACCAAGCTCTTTATAAAACTCCATAACGGTTTTATTACCCTTAGCTCCAACATCCATAAGTTTTTGTATATTGGCCTTCACATTTTTTTCTGCCTCAACAAATTCAGGTGCGTCGGTTGTGATTTTATCAAATTTTTGATTTGCGATGTAATCACCAAGAGTGTAGGGGATCACAAAGTAACCATCAGCCAAACCTTGCATAAGGGCACTTGCTCCTAGGCGATTGGCACCATGATCAGAAAAATTTGCTTCTCCTAAAGCAAAAAGCCCAGGAACAGTTGTCATTAAGTTATAATCGACCCAAAGCCCCCCCATGGTGTAGTGAATGGCAGGATAAATTCTCATTGGAACTTTATAAGGATCTTCGCCGGTAATTTGTTTGTACATATCAAAAAGATTTCCGTACTTATCACTGATGGTTTTAAGCCCATCTCTTTTAATGGCATCACGAAAATCCAAGTAGGCAGATTGTCCTGTTGTGCCAACGCCTAAGCCCTTATCGCAAACTTCTTTAATATTACGAGAAGCAACATCACGAGGAACCAGGTTTCCAAAGCTTGGATATTTTTCCTCTAAAAAGTAATAACGATCACTTTCAGGAATTTGATTGGGATCTTTTTTATGATCCTCTTTTTTGCGAGGCACCCAAACTCTTCCATCGTTACGAAGACTTTCACTCATCAAGGTTAATTTGGATTGGTGATGGCCCGACACAGGAATACAGGTGGGATGAATTTGCGTGTAGCAGGGATTAGCAAAAAGGGCCCCTTTTTTGTGACATCTCCAAGAGGCTGTTGCATTAGAGTTAAAAGCGTTGGTGGAAAGAAAGTAAACCCTGCCATAACCGCCATTTGCAAGGCATACGGCATCGGCTGCATATCTTTCAATTTCTCCAGTGACAAGGTTTCTCACGATAACCCCACGAGCTTGACCCTTAATTAAAACAAGATCTAAAACCTCTCGCCTAGAGAGCATAGTTACTTTTTTGTGAGCAACATTTTTCATAAGTGCAGAATAAGCACCAAGTAAAAGTTGCTGGCCGGTTTGCCCTCTGGCATAAAATGTTCTGGAAACCTGAGCGCCACCAAAAGATCGGTTGGTAAGATGTCCACTATATTCTCTGGCAAAGGGAACACCTTGGGCCACACACTGATCAATAATGTTGGCACTGACTTGAGCTAATCTATAAACATTAGCCTCACGTGATCTATAATCGCCGCCCTTTACTGTGTCGTAAAAAAGTCTCCAAACGCTATCACCATCATTGGGATAATTTTTAGAAGAATTAATTCCCCCTTGTGCTGCAATAGAATGAGCACGTCTTGCAGAGTCTTGAATGCAGAGGCTCACCACATCATAGCCAAGTTCGGCAAGACTTGCGGAAGCTGAGGCTCCGGCAAGGCCTGTTCCCACAACAATAATTTTGTGTTTACGTTTGTTATTGGGGTTCACAAGCTTCATGTGTCCCTTATGGTAATCCCATTTTTGTTCGATGGGGCCTGGTGGAATTTTAGGATCTAAGTTGATAGACATAATCTTTTACCTCTTCGAGTTGAAAATTTTAATGAAAATATATCCAAAGCGGAATTCCTGCAAAAGCAAGGGCAATGAGTACGGCAAGAAGAACAGAAGCTCTTCGTGTGCAACGATGGAACCGTTCTTGGGTGACACCAAGAGATTGAAAAGCACTCCAAATGCCGTGACGTAAATGAAAACCCAAAACCACCATAGCAAAAACATAAAAAATTACAAAAATAGGATTCTTAAACGTTTCTATAACAAGACGATAAAGATCACGTGCTTGGCCATCGGCAAGTTGAGTGGCGTAGCCTTGTTCAATGCCTGGGCCAAAACGAAATTGCCAGAGATGAATGATTAAGAAAATTAAAATTAATGCACCTGTGACGGGCATGTAAAGAGAGGAAAGATTGGCGTGACTTGGTCCACCTTTTGATTTGTACATTTTGTATCCAATGGGGCGAGCTCTTCGATTGGCTTTGGCAATACGAATTCCAGTTGCGGCATGAATTAAGATAATGAGTCCAAGGCCGACTTCGGCAACATACAAAAGCCATCCAAATTGGTGGAGGTGTTCGGCATAAGTATTAAAATCTGTTCCGTCTGATTTATAGAGACTCAGGTTGCCGGCTAAGTGGAGAATGACAAACAAGAAAAGAGCTATTCCTGTTATGGCCATAACATATTTTTTAAAAATAGAAGTCTTTGTTGTATTAAA
>JBDHWX010000097.1:0-7272 GCA_039810365.1 Bdellovibrionales bacterium
AGTTTAAAACACCTGCCTTTTGCCACTCCGTCACCAGATCAAAAAGTCTTTGTGGCGTACAAATAATATCCGAAAAAAGCCAGTCAATATGCCCTACATCTTTGGGCTCCAAGCTAAAGGCATCTTTTTTGATGTACTGAATATTAGAAATCTTTGCAATTGAGGGGGCCAAGGGTGCTTTATCTACCGAAATCACTTCGCGAGTCACTTGCGACAAGACCCAACTCCATCCCCCCGGACTTGATCCTAAATCCAATACGCGATCCTGAGAAGAGGGACGTATCCCATAAACCGTAAAAAGCTCCCAAAGTTTTAAATAGGCTCTTGAGGGCGGTGTTTTTTTGTCCTCTTTCATTTCTACAACTCCAAGGGGAAGGGGATGCCTCGCTTGGATCGCAGCTAAAATTTTATTTTTTTCTACTAATAAAAACCGACCAAATTTTTGTTTAGGCAATTCCCCTAAAAATTCAAGCCTTGGGCCT
Source organism: Bdellovibrionales bacterium (assembly GCA_039810365.1). Lineage (GTDB taxonomy): Bacteria > Bdellovibrionota > Bdellovibrionia > Bdellovibrionales > JAEYZS01 > JAEYZS01. Next base: position 483 of record JBDHWX010000097.1, read on the forward strand.
TTATAAAAATTTAGTTGTTCTTGAATGAGCTTGCACCTTCTATGTGATGTTATCGAAAATCCTACCCAGTGAGAAAAAATAGTTTTTAATTTTTTAACAGCCTCACCAATGGAATCAAAAGAAATTTCTTGAACATCATACCAAATATCTTGGGCAAAAATAGCTTCAACATGATTTGGAGATAAATAAAATTGCTCGAAGTTAGAATAATCTTTTAATTCTTGTTTAAGTTCTTTTTCAAACCCTTTACGCGCAACATAGAGATTCATTAATGAAACCTCAAGTAATTCCATAAAATGCGGGGCGAATAAATAAGATTTGAGATTCGTTCTTTTAAAAAATATATTTTTGATTTTTTATAAACAAAAAAGTCTTCACAAAAGCGTTCTGCATTCATTCCAAGAGATCTCGCCATAGCAACGCTTCTGGGTTGATGATATCGCGAGGTAATGACAAGCACATTGGTTTTTTTTATTTTTACGTCTGTCATAAGGGCTAGAGAGTTTTTCATGTTATCCCAAGTGGATTGACTTAATTTTTCTTCTATAAAATCTTGAAGTCCCTCTTGTTGCAAGAGTTGTTTATAATTTGCAACCTCTTTAAAGTCTTCGTTACCTGTTAAAATAATTTTTGCTTGCGGATATTCTTTCTTAGCTAAAATAGCTTTTTTTGCTCGATCTTGGGTGACAAGACTTTGAATTCCTCCTTTGTTTCCCAAAACTAAAATATATTGAACATCTGAAAGCTTATAAGGACGAGAAAGAATCCAAATCAGAAATTCTGAAAAAACGATGTAACCAAAAAGGATCCACAAAAAAATCATTTTCGCCTCTGAATATATCTTAAATATTGATAAGGCATAAGATGATCAAGGTTGAGTCCAAAGTGCTTAGCCATGTGGGCTGGCCAGTAGGCATCTCTTAAAAGTTCACGTCCAATAAAAAGAACATCTGCTTTTTCTTCTTCTAAAATATTCCTTGCTTGATCAAATTCTGTAATAAGTCCCACAGCACCTGTTAAAATTCCACACTCTCTTCTTATTTTTTCTGCAAATTGAACTTGAAAACCTGGGCCCGCAGGGATTTTAGCATTAGAGGTAGAGCCTCCAGAAGAACAATCAATAAGATCGACTCCTATCTTTTTAAACTCATGAACAAGACTCACACTTTCATCATCTGTCCAGCCACCCGTAACCCAATCTGTTGCTGAAATTCTCACAAATAAAGGCCTATCTTCTGGCAAAACTTTTCGCACAGCTTTTGTCACCTCTAGCGGAAAGCGCATCCGGTTTTCAAGACTCCCACCATACTCATCACCTCTTTGATTGGAAAGTGGTGATAAAAATTCATGTAAGAGATAACCGTGGGCCATATGAAGCTCTACTAAATCAAAGCCAGCTTCCATAGCTCTTTTTGTTGCCTCCATATATTTTTGAACAAGATCTTTTATTTCTTTTTGAGAAAGTTCGTGGGGAGTAAAGCTTTCTTCATCAAAGGGGGTAGCACTTGGACCCACCACTTGCCAAAATTCTGGATGATCTTTTTTTAAGGGCTTTTCACCGTGCCAAGGTAAATCGCACGCTCCTTTTCTACCGGCATGATTGAGCTGAATCCCGATAGCTGTACCTTGTGATTTTACAAATCGGACAATAGGCTTTAATGCTTCTGCATGCTCTTGACTCCAAAGACCAAGGCAACCATAAGAAATCCGGCCCTCTGGTTCAATGCCGGTTGCCTCAACCATAATAAGCCCTGCACCTCCAATGGCTCTGCTTCCCAGATGCACAAGATGCCAGTCATTTGCTAAACCATTTTGGGCTGAGTACTGACACATGGGCGACATAAAAATACGGTTTCTTATTTGAAGGGAGCGAATTTGAATGGGGCTAAAGAGTTTCATGAACAAAACCTTTCACTTAGAAGAACAAACGATTATTGCCATTTGCCCGACATAAGCACAACCCTATCTTTTTTACCCTACGATGAGCATCCGTAGACAAATTTAACGAGGTATGTCATATTTCGCGTAACTATTGAAAATAACAGAGTTTACAATCATGCAACTCTCACCCGAAAGGACCTCCTCCATGTCACCCCAATCTCAATTTTCTCAATGGGGACTTTCACCCGACACTTTAATTTCTATTGCGGATATGGGCTACAAAGACCCAACAGCCATTCAAGAAGCCTGTATTCCTCTACTTTTAGAAAACTCAACTGATCTTATTGCCCTTGCCAAAACCGGAACAGGTAAAACGGCTGCCTTTGGGATTCCCCTTATCGAAAAAATTGAAAATTCAAAAAATCTTCAGGCCCTGATTCTTTGTCCAACAAGAGAACTTGCAGCTCAAGTTGCACAAAACATGCAAGCTCTCGGAAAAAAGAAACAACTTAAAGTTGCAACCATTTTAGGCGGAGAAAGTTATCGAAAGCAAATCGATGCTCTTCGAGCTAAACCACAAATTTTAGTGAGCACACCCGGACGACTGATTGATTTAATGGAACAAGGGGTTGTTCATCTTGAAACCGTTCAATATCTTATTTTGGATGAAGCAGATGAAATGCTTTCTTTTGGTTTTCAAGATGCCTTGGAAGCCGTTTGGGAAAATCTCATCGACGAATCTGTTGTAACGTGGCTTTTTTCTGCCACCATGAGTGAATCCATTAAAAGACTAACAACAAAATATTTGCAAGATCCTCAAGAGATTTCTCTTGTGTCATCAACTCTTGAACCCACACGTGTGGATTCTTATGCTGCTGTTATTTTTGAAGAAGATAAAGAAAATGCCCTGTCACTTTTATTAGAAAACGAACCTGAATTTTATGGGATCATTTTTGCACAAACCAAAAGGCAAGTTTCTAATCTCGAGGCACGTCTCAGGTTACAAGGCCTTAAAGTCGAAAGTCTTCATGGCGATAAAGTTCAAGCTGAACGCACAAGAGTGTTACAAAGAATGAAGGCCAGAAAAACACAGATTCTTGTTGCTACTGATGTGGCAGCACGTGGTCTAGATATTGAAGATCTCACTCATGTGGTCAATTTTGAAATTCCTTGGGACGTAGAAACTTACACTCATCGTATTGGCAGAACCGCTCGAGCTGGAAAACAAGGCACTGTTTGGACCTTTGTAAAACCAAAAGAGGCTCACCACTTAAGAAAGTTTGAAAAAACTTTGCGTTTTCAATTTAAACCACTTGAAATTCCAACAGTAGAAGAAGTTTATAGAAAACAAATCCAAAATTGGATTGGCACACTTCAAAAAATCAAAGTCAATGACGAGAAGAGAAACTCCATTGGCATGCTCCTCCAATCTTTTGCACAAGAAAATAATTTTGAGCTTTCCGAACAAACCCTTGAGTGGTTAATCAAGGCTATTGCTTTTGAAAAAGTAGGTGGCGATCTTAAAATCCAGCAACCAAGAAGTTTTGATTTAAAGCCATCTAGCAAAGGACGGGAGTTTTCTAGACGAGATTCTCCTCGCAGAGAATTTTCAAGACGTAATTTTTCAGATGATAGAGAGCAGCCAAGACATAATGAGCGACCACGCCGGTTTCAAAGAGACAACGGCAACGAACGATCCGAGCGACGAGACTCTCGAGAAGACCGCTGGGATCGAAATCGCTTTGAAAGAGGCGAGCGTAGCGAAAAACGTTCTTTTCGGGACGCACCCAGAGGCGAGCGCACCCGCAACGAAAAAACCAACGACGGTCGCACACCGTTTCGTGGCACCAAGAGAAGAGACGAAAACCGTGATTATGGTGAAAAACGCGGCTCCCAAGATTACTCACAAGGATCACGAGGTTTTTCTAAAAAAGATTTTTCGTCAAAGTCTGGATCCAAAAAATTTGGAAGAAAAAAAAGATAACTCGTTTTTATTCAAGTCCTATGAAAATTTTGAAGAGCATTCTGTAAAGAGCAAAGTAAAACCGACGGATACAAAAACTATCAGCTACTACTTTAAAACTTCACCCTCGTCTTTGTAGATATAAACCTCTGCTCCAGGAGTAACTTTCATGTGATCAAAAACATTCTTGGGAATTTTCTTTTTACTTTTATCTTGAAACTCAACCGTATAATTTTTTTCATCCGAAGAAACAACTCTGGCTTTAGACGGCGTACCTTTTTTAAACTCTAATTTTGCATGTGCCGTAACACTTGCACTTAAGAATAATATTAAAATTAATGTTTTCATTGAAGACTTCCTGATGAGTTTTCGATACGAGATGAACACCCTTTATAGGAAATCTCTTGATTCGTGCTATTCAAGTCCAAGGTTGCCGTGGCCACTTGTGTGCTAATGCTTCTTGCACCCTGGGGTCTTGTCGCCGAAACTCTTCCTATAACACTAAGATTTTTTTGAAACTCTGCTGTTACAGTCTGCCCTTTCTTACAGCTTAAATACATTTTTACTTCATCATTACCTGGAACTGAAAATTCCAAAGGTTTTACTTCAGGAGGAGGTAGATTTATTCTCGACATATGTGGAACTTCCTCTACACGCTCTATCCTCATAACAACAGCTCCATGATTGATTACACTAATTGCTTTTGTATCTCCACCTTGTCCTAATGTGTATGTCTTGACTTTCCATTATTTTTTCTCAGAATCACATGCTATATAAATTTCAGATCCATCCTCGGGGTCTTTAAAAAAGAAGCCTCCCCCATTAATTTCAAATTCAGAAAATGGAAAAGTAGAATTTTTAATTGATATTTTTTTAGGAAAATCTGCGCATGCAAAAGAATTTAAAGCTCCAAAAACGATTAAAATAGAAAGCAGCAAATTAACGTTCATATAAAAAGTCTCCTTTACTTAAATAGGTATTTTACAAGTGAAGTGAGCAAGATCTGGACCAAGAAACAGGTCAGCAGCAAAAAAAGTTAATACGCTATGTACATAAAAGGTGCGGCTCACCTTTTACAAAGAAAGAGTTGGTACCCGAGACAGGACTTGAACCTGCACACCTTTCGGTACTAGATCCTAAGTCTAGCGTGTCTGCCATTCCACCACTCGGGCGCACCAAGGTCATATTATTAAAAGAATTATTTCGATTTGGCAATCAAAGCTTTGTAATCTGCAGCCTTCATAAGGTTAGCAAGCTCTCGCTCTGTATCCATTTCAATTCGAATCAACCAGCCTTCTTCCATAGGGTCATCGTTGATCTGCCCTGGGTTTTCAACAAGTGAGTTATTCACTTCAATGACTGTTCCCGTTACAGGCGAAAAAAGATCACTGACGGCCTTAACACTTTCCACAACTCCAAAAGGTTCATTTTGAGTGACTTTTTGGCCCTCTTCTGGAAGCTCAACATAGACCACTTCACCCAGATTGCCTTGTGCAAACTCGGTTACACCAACCGTAACGATATTTTCATCAACTTGAGCCCACTCGTGATCTTTTGTGTAATAATATTCCTCTGGTATTCTCATGTTTATCTTCCTTTTTTAAAATTTCGTTTCTTTTATACTTTTATTTTTTGTATCTACTTTTGTAAAAATGGAGTTTTTACAACCTGAGCCAAAACCTGACGCTTTCTGATTTCTACCAAAAAGCGCGAATCAACCTTGCTTAAGTTTTCCATTACATACCCAATTCCAATGGGTTCATCAAGAGAAGGCGACATGGTGCCACTTGTCACAATCCCAATTTCTTGGCCTTCTTCTGAAAATAATTTGTACCCTTGGCGAGGAATTCCTTTATCCAATAGTCTAAAACCTATTAATTTTTTCGATATCCCTTTTTCTTTCTGTTCCAAAATTTTCTGACGACCAATAAAATCACCTTTATTAAGTTTTACAACCCAGCCAAGGCCGGCCTCTATAGGGTTTGTCTCATCTGTAATTTCATGCCCGTAAAGTGAGTATTTCATCTCAAGCCTTAAAGTATCTCTTGCCCCTAAGCCAATGGCCTGAACCCCTAAAGGCTCACCCTTTTTTAAAAGCTCTTGCCATAAAGGGACCGCACACACATGCGGTACAAAAATTTCGGCCCCCTTCTCACCTGTATATCCTGTTGCCGCTATTAACACCCGAGAACCTTGATAAGAAAAGTAGGCACAATGAAAACTTGCAAGATCATTAACTTTTGTACCAAAAATCTTTTCTAAAAGTTGAGGGGCTTTGGGGCCCTGGACCGCAATCTGAGACCACAATTGGCTTTCGTTTACGATTTCAGCCCCCTTATTATTTTGCTTCATCCATGCAAAATCTTTATCAGCATTTGAAGCATTCACACATACAAGGTATTCCGCATTTGGCTTAAGACAATAAACAATGATGTCATCGACAATCCCACCGTCTGGATTGGGCAAAAGCGAATACTGCGCCTGGCCCTCACTTAAAATGGAAACATCATTGGTGGTTAACCACTGTAGTGTTTGAAGAGCTTGAGAGCCACGAACAAAAACCTCTCCCATATGAGAAACATCAAATAATCCCACATTGGTGCGGACATTTTTATGTTCTTCAATAAGTCCCTTATAGGTTACGGGCATTTCCCAACCAGCAAACTCCACCATTTTGGCGTTGAGCTTAAGATGCTCTTCATAAAGGGTTGTTCTTTTCATGTTTTAGATCCTTATCTATTTTGGAGCTTATAAAGCTCCAGTGTATTTTTCATAAGCATGGCAATGGTCATGGGCCCAACCCCCCCCGGAACAGGAGTGATAGCGCGAACATGATCTTGAACATCGTCAAAAACAGCATCTCCACAGAGCTTTCCGCTTTCTAGTCTATGAATTCCGACATCAATCACGACCGCCTCTTTTGCAAAATAATCTTCTGAAACTACT
>JBDHWX010000098.1:0-7256 GCA_039810365.1 Bdellovibrionales bacterium
TGATTGGGTCTTGTCTCTTGATGCCGACGAAGCCCTTTCTCCAAAGCTTTCTCAAGAAATTTTAGATAATTTTGATCATCTTACAAAAGATGGCTATTTTATGCCACGATTGAGCTTTCATCTTGGTAAATGGATCAGGCACGGAGGTTGGTACCCAGATTTGCAGTTAAGGCTTTTTAATAAAAACAAGTGTCAGTGGGTAGGGGGGCAAGTTCACGAAAAAGTTGAATGCAAAAACGCAGGTTATTTTAAAAATGATATTCATCATTTTGTATTTCGTGATTTAGCCCATCAAGTACAAACAAATAATCGATATTCTACATTAGGTGCGCAAGAGCTTTTTCAACAAAAAAAAAGATATTCTTTTTTTAAGTTGATCTTAAAACCTGTTTCAAAGTTTATTGAAACCTATATTTTAAAACTTGGATTTTTAGATGGGCATGCTGGTTTTGTGATTTCTATTGGGGCTGCTTATTCTGTTTTTTTAAAATTTGCAAAATTAAGAGAACTCGAAGCTTCTCAAGGGGGATGATTTGATAAAAGGCTTATTAAAAATTCTTGTGGCATTAGCCTGTTTGATTTACTTTCGTACTTTTGCAGCAAATAACCCGCCCAATCCCTATAAGCAACTCGAAAAAGCCTCAGGGGCTGTCATGAACAACCAAAAAGTTGTATACGGAACATTACCTCAAGACTCTTTAGTAAAGCCCATTTTAGTTAAATATGTTGTAAACGAAACAATTGATGTTCGCCCTATTGAGGGTCATCACTTTAATCTTAAGGCTCATAATAATTGCGATATGCAAGAGCCATCTGTTTTAAAGCCAGAGTTTTTGCAGTGTCAGTTTGATGAGGCTGGTAAGAAAAAAATCAATTTATTTATTTGTGATGATAAAGAGTCTTTTTGTAAGATGGAAAAACTTGACGTAGATATTGTTGCTCCCAATGGGTATCAGTCTGCACTTAAAAAAAGAGTTTCATCTAACATTATTTATATTCCAAAAGCAGAATTAAAAGCCCCACCGGGGTTTATTCAAAATAAAGTTCAATATGCCATGGATCAGGCAAAAAAAGAAAACAAACTTTTGTTTATTGCCTTTTCGGCTCAATGGTGTCCCACGTGTAATCTTTTAGATGAAAATGTTTTTGAAAGCAAAAAGTTCCAAGAAGAAACAAAAGACTTGATAAAGTTGATGGTGGATGTGGACTCCGACATATCTTGGGATTTAAAAGAAAAATTTCATATTGGAGCATATCCTACAACGGTTGTGACAACTTCAACACTTAATGAAATTTCTCGTGTCGTGGGCTACAGATCTCCTGTTGCCATGTCGGTTTGGCTTAAAGAAGTTTATCAGCAAAAAGATGAACCCATTGATTTTGTCTTATCCAAAATTATTTCTATGAAAGACGTAGGACAGTCTGCTAATTTTAAGGCTGAGTACGATAAAAAAGTTTTAAGAGCGGCTCAGTGGTATTTAGATCAAGATCTCCCCCAAAAAGCACTTAATATCTTAAAAAATACAGACGCAAAGACGGGGCAAAGGCTTTCTTTGCAAGCAGAACTCTCCTTAGCAGACAAAAACAATGATAAAATCCAGTCGAAAAAACTTTTAAGTGAACTTATACAAAAGTTTTCAGATGATGTTTGGGTGTCGAGTTGGGAGTTGAGCCTGACTCAACAAGATTTAGATAGGGCCCGCAAGCTTTTACCCTTAGTAGAAAAAAATATTCAAAAGTGGTCTCAAAGTGATGCCATTGAATCCACAGAGTTTTTAAAATCTGATCTTTATGAGGTGATGGGTGAGGTTTACGAAAACCTTGGAGACAATGTACAGAGTAGGCAAAGTTATGCGGCTTGTGCTAAAGACTACGAAAGACTTTTAAGTCAGTCTTTAATTAAAAATCCAAGGGGAGCCAATCTTGAAAGATCTTATTGTCTTTTAAAAAGTGGAGAACAAGACAAAGCATTAGCCCTTTTAGAAAATCTGACACAAAACTATAAAGAAGAATTTGCATTTAATTTTTATTATGCCAAGGCTTTATTTGAAACAGGAAATAGCAAAAAGGCTTTAGATTTTTCTAAAAAAGCACTTCGCGGATCTTATGGTGACAACATGATTCGGGCTGCAACACTTAAAGCGCAAATTGAACTTGCACAAAATGATCTCAAGTCAGCAGAAGAAACAGTTAATGCAACTTTAAGAAAAATCTATCTACCAAAGACAGTTCAAATTCGAACGCATCGTTATGTCACAAACTTAAAATCTGTTCTGGCAAAAATTGAATTACAAAAACAAGCCAAACAAGATGATTTAAAGAAATCAGAATAGGATGGGGCTTATGATTGTTTTTTTAATTTTAGGATGGGCGTTAGCCATTATTCTTGGCCTTTATTTAATAAAAGTGAAGCTTTCTCTGGCACAAGAACAAGCAAGGCTTAGTGAAAGTCAAAAGAGTATAGAAGAACAAAAAAAATTTTTTACTGAAACACAAAATCAAATGGAAAAAATTTTTAAGGGATTGGCAGGCGAAACCATGAGCTTGCAATCTGAGGCCTTCTTAAAACTTGCTCAAGAAAGATTGGATAAAAAAACAGTCGAAGCTTCTGGAATTTTTGGTGATAAGGTTTCAGAGTTTCAAAAACTTTTATTGCCAATGAAAGAGACACTTCAGAGATTGCAGGGAGATATTTCTCAAACAGAAAAATTGCGAAACGAACAATTTGGAAGAATTGCTGAACAACTTTCTCAAGTGACATTAGTAAGCGAAAAATTAAAAAAAGAAGCCTCAACACTTTCGCAAGCTCTGAGACGCCCAGAGGTTCGCGGAAGCTGGGGAGAAATTCAACTCAAACGTGTCGTAGAACTTGCGGGAATGAGTGCATATTGTGATTTTGAAGAACAAGTCAGCGTTCGCGATGGTGATAAAAATTTATTAAAACCAGATCTTATTGTTCGCTTGCCCAATAACCGCGTGGTGGTGGTGGACTCTAAGGCTGTCTTAGATGCATTTTTGGATGCTGTTGAAACCGATGACGCAGAAAAAAAGAAAGAGGCTTTAGAGAGACATGCAAAAAACTTAAGATCAAGGGTTTCAAACCTTTCTTTAAAAAGTTATTGGGAACAGTTTGAGAATTCTCCAGAATTTGCTGTTCTTTTTATTCCAAACGAAGCTCTTTTAAGTGCGGCTGTGGAAATTGATAGGTCTATTATTGAAGATGCGTTGTCTGAAAAAATCATCATTGCAACGCCTACAACACTTGTTGCCTTATTAAAGGCCATTGCCTATGGATGGCAGCAAAATCAATTAACAGAAAACGCACAAAAGATGGTGGATTTAACAAAAGATTTTTATGATAGACTTACGCCATGGCTTAGGCACTTGTCAAAAATTGGTGATGCCCTAGAGGGGGCCACAAAAGCTTATAACGACTCAATTGGATCTCTAGACACCAAAGTTTTGCCATCTGTAAGGCGTCTTAAGGAGATGGGATTTCAAGACAAAGAGGACCTCCCCATTCTTGAGGAGGTCGACCTTACCCTTAGGAAAAAAACTTAGGTACCTTTGATGAATTGATCTTCGTAGGCAGCAAGTGCGGTTTTAGCACCTTCTCCCATAGCAATGATAATTTGCTTATAAGGCGTTGTTGTGACATCTCCTGCAGCATAAATGCCGGGAACAGATGTGCGGCCTTTTTCGTCTGTGATAATCTCACCAAATTTTGAAAGTTTGAGTGTATCTTTTAAAAACTGTGTATTGGGGACAAGCCCAATTTGCACAAAAACACCATCAAGGGGAACATCGATTTTTTTTTCTGTCTTACGATCTAGGTATTGTAGTGTTGTGACCTTTTGTCCATCACCTAAAATTTCTTTTGTTGCTGCAGATGTTATGACAGAAACATTAGAAAGTGATTTTAGTTTTTTTACCAAAACGGCATCGGCTTTAAGTGTATCGTTGTATTCAAAAAGAATAACTTCTTTAACGACTCCGGCTAAATCAATAGCGGCTTCTACACCAGAATTGCCACCACCAATAACGGCCACTTTTTTATTTTTATAAAAAGGTCCGTCGCAATGGGGGCAAAAAGCAACGCCTCTGCCGATATATTCTTTTTCTCCATGAATGCCAAGCTCACGCCACTTAGCACCCGTTGCAATGATAGTTGCCTGAGCGGTAAGAGTTTCACCACTTTCAAGTTCCATATGTATTTTATGATTTTCTTTGCGCAAATTAAAAACGCGCCTGTTTTCTAAAATCTGAACAGGATAACTTGAAATGTGTTTTTGAAGCGCATCGGAAAGGGCTGGGCCCTCGGTATAAATGGTTCCAATAAGATTTTCGATACCTTTGGTTTCTTGAACCTGGCCGCCAATTTTTTCTGTAATAATAGCAGTTGAAAGACCTTTTCGAACACTATAAATAGCAGCAGAGCTTCCGGCAGGGCCGCCACCAATAACGACGACATCAAAATGACCGATATTCTTTTTTTCTTGAGAGGACGCTTTGGTTTTATCAACGCCAAAGGTATCCTCTAATTTTGTGAGCAAATCTAGAAGTTGTATACGACCAGAGTGAATAAGTTGGTCGTTTGTCATCACACACGGGACACCTTGAATATTGTATTTTTGAATTTCTTCTTGGTGGTGAGCACCATCAATAATTTCGTGTTTAAAGTTACCGTGAAGAATGGTTATTTGATTGAGTTGTTGAACAACATCGGGGCAGTTTTCGCAATCAAGAGACATGTAGGTGCGAACATGAATAGGACCTTTTAATTTTTGAATTCGTTTTATTAAAAAATCATCAGGAAGTTTCCCTTTTTTATCTGAGTTTAAAATTGCTAAAACGAGAGAAGAAAACTCGTGGCCACCAGGAATTCCTCTAAAAATAATTCCATTTGGGTTTCCATTATAATGGATTTTAAAGCTTGGGGGTGTTGTTGTTTTTTGCCCAGAGCTCTGAGTTTTTATTTGGGGATGAGTTGAGGCAACGTCTTGAAGAAGCCCAATAAGATCTTCTTGGTCTGCATGGGAGGATTCATCGTAGATCAGAGCAATTTCTCCATTGAGGGGTGCAAAAACATTTTTAAGTTGTTCTAAAATATTTTGATCTAATTTCATAATAACCTCTTTTTATGGCAGACATGTACAGGACTCTTTTTTAGAGTCTAAAATTTTTTAATTTTTAAGAGATGACGGGCAGAGTGCACTTAAAAAAGAAGACCCTGCCCGTTATTTAAGGATTAGATTTTACCGACGAGATCAAGGCCTGGCTTAAGTGTTTTTGCACCTGGCTTCCATTTTGCTGGGCAAACTTCACTTGGATGGCTTGCCACAAATTGTGCAGCCTGAGTTTTTCTTAAAAGCTCTTCTGCGTTTCGACCAATTCCGTTATCGTGCATTTCTGCAATTTTAATACGGCCTTCAGGGTCGATTAAGAATGTACCTCTATAAGCAAGGCCCTCTTCTTCGATATAAACGCCAAAAGCTTTAGCAAGTGCACCTGTTGGATCTGCAAGCATTGGATATTTTATTTTTTTGATTGTTTCTGATGAATCATGCCAAGCCTTGTGGGTAAAGTGTGTGTCGGTACTGACTGAGTAAACTTCAACACCAAGCTTTTGAAACTCGGGGTAAAGGTCAGCCATATCGCCAAGTTCTGTTGGACAGACAAAAGTAAAATCGGCTGGATAAAAGAAAAAGATAGACCATTTTCCTCTTAAAGTATTTTGATCAACCGTAATAAACTTACTGCTGTGGTAGGCCTGAGATTTAAAGTCAGGGATTTTGCTATTGATAATGGACATTTTGAACTCCTTTAGTTTAGCCCTTGTGAGGGGCTAGGTTGTTATTAATCTTTTAACTTTGTTCCTTTAAAAATAATCTCGATATCGTCCACTTTAAATTTTTTTCCTTTAAAGTGAATATCAACTTGTTCGGGAAATATATCATGGACCTCTCCCGTTTTTTCGTCGATAAAATGAAAGTGTTTTTCGACGTTATTGTCATAAATAACTTTTTCGGAATGAGGAAATTTAAACTCTTTTAGGAGTTTGGCTTCAACAAGTGTGTTAAGAGTGTTGTAGACTGTTGCAAGACTCATTTTGGGAAAGTTTTGATCTGCCCATATTTTAACATCGTCTGCTGTGGGGTGATCGGCTTCGCAAAGAACATATCTGCAGATGGCAATACGTTGAGCCGTGGGCTGGACCCCGACAGCTTCAAGCCTTGAGGCAATTTGTTCGTGTGTTAAACAAGTTTTTAAGTCTTTCATAATATCCTTATCGACATGTTTAGAGTAATTCTAAACTTAGAATAAGTCAAGCTATTGTAATAGGGAGAGATAAGTTGTGGATTTTTTTGGTATAAAAAGTATTTGAAATAAAGTGTGGAACAGCGTAAAAATCATTCTTTTAAATAGTCTTGTGGCGGTTGTAGCTCAGTTGGTAGAGCCCCGGATTGTGATTCCGGTTGTCGCGGGTTCAAGCCCCGTCAATCGCCCCAATTTTTCTGAATAATCTTTAAGCAAAATCCTAACCCCCTAAAACCACCAAACATTGTTTAATTTGAGAAGAGTCCTGCTTGTGGTAAAGAAATACCTCGAAATTTCCCGACATTTTTTTGGTCTGGTAACTCTTGGTAACTTTGCTGGTAACCTCCTTTTGGTAGTAGCTAATTTAGTGGGTGCGGTATACAGCTGAGATTATAAGGGATCTTCTGCAAAAAGACCCCTTAATCTATTGATAAATTATTTTTCTTTTACTATCGATCCATCAACTGGATTAAAGTAAATTTCAACATTTTTTCCGTCCTTGTTTGTCCCATATATTTCATAACAAGTGCCCGGTTTTTTAAATTTAGAAATTTTGTAACCTTCTGCTGTTACTTTTTTCTTAAAGTTCTCCTCTGACATCCACTTTGACTTAGGCTCAGATGTGCAATCTTTTTTAGCATAAGCAGTTGTTGCCATTCCTAAAAATGCGACGGCTAAAATAAGTTGTTTCATTTTGTCTCCTTTTTTAATGGGATAATCCCCATTTATTTAGCTCCATTATGTCAATTTTGTATAAAACGTAAATTGGCCAAATAGCCTAAATTATTAAAAACACATGCTTATACCTTTTGGCCTATGGACGAAGTTCAACAAAATGATGAAGATCACTTAAAGAGAGCAAAAGCTCAAAAAAAGAGAGGTGTAATTTGAAAATATTAGTTTATGACTTACCGACAAGATTGTTTCATTGGATCTTT
>JBDHWX010000099.1:0-7141 GCA_039810365.1 Bdellovibrionales bacterium
ATGCTAAAACATGCCCCATGGCTACGGGCGGCTGGATCTCTGTTGAAGTACTGAGCATGGCTGTGGCTTGTGGCGCTGTTGTCACCTGCACGTTTGTAGCTGAGTGGGAGGCGTGACCATGCGAAGGTGCTGATTCTGTAACAGCTCCATCAATTTCTATTAAAAGCATGACGGCACCAATTTTAATGATATCGCCGGGATTAACTTTAAGTTCTTTAACAATACCTTTTTTGGGCGATGGAATTTCAACGGTTGCTTTGTCTGTCATGATTTCTGCAAGAGGTTGATCGTGATCTACGCGGTCACCCGCTTTAACAAGCCACTGAACCATTTCTCCTTCTGTGACTCCTTCGCCAACATCTGGAAGTCTAAATTCATATATTGCCATGGATATCCTCCAACTTAACTTCTACCATCCTATTTGCCATCTTCTTGTTAGGCGGCCTAAGGTATGTTCGTATTTTACCTTTATAATTTAGAAAATAGTTCTATGACGCTTAGGCAAAAATGGCAACGCTTGCCATCCCTTCGTCGACTTTTGTTCCGAGTTGCGACATAACAGAATCCGTTCACACACTGGAGCCAAAATGAGATACGAGAAACCTCTTATCGAAGGTCGTTTTTTAAAGCGCTATAAGCGTTTCTTTGCAGATATTTGCGTCAAAAACAAGGTGATAACGGCCCATGTTCCTAATTCAGGAAGCATGAAGGGTTGTCTTTTTAACAATGCCCCATGCCTTGTAAGCTTTCACGATGATCCAGCCCGTAAGCTACAATACACCTTAGAAATGATACAGACCCCAACATCCTGGGTGGGGGTCAATACACAAATGCCAAATAAAATCGTCAAAGAAGCTCTTGAAAAAAAACTTTTTCCGCGGCTTCATTCGTTTTTGCGGATTATCCCCGAAGCCAAAATCAATGATAAATCTAGACTCGATTTTGCTCTTTGTAATGATTTTGATATCGAAATCAAAAAGGTGGACCTCAAAACAAGCAAAACTAAGTTTCATTTTATTGAAGTCAAAAATGTTTCTCTTGTTGAAGATGGTATCGCCATGTTTCCCGATTCTGTAACCGAGCGCGGGCAAAAACATCTTAAAGATCTCATGCAATTACTTGACTGGGGACATACTTGCGAAATTCTTTTTACCGTCCAACGTACAGACGCCCACGCTTTTTCTCCTGCAACTTCCATTGACCCCGTATATTCGGATCTTTTAAAAAAAGCTATCCAAAGTGGTGTTCTGGTCTCACCCCTTCTTTGTCACCTCTCTCAAGAAGAGATTTATTTAATCAACCAGCCGATTCCTTTGCAGCTTTAACTCGCCTCATCTGTTTAGACTTATTTTATTTACCATTTTTATTTATCTAATTTATTAAACAGATAAAAAAAGGCCGATTTTTATCGGCCTCTCTAAGACTTTTCTTTTTTAAAGAAGATTTTGTTACTTCTTAGTTGTCTCTAGCTTATCAATAATTTTAGAAAACTCTTCTGCTGGATAAGCGCCACGAATAGAAACTCCATTAACTAAGAATCCTGGTGTTCCATTAAATCCGAATTTTCTTGCTTCTTCCATTTGGGCTTCGATTGCTTTTTTAACAGCTTCGGAATTCAGATCCTTTTTCACTTTTGCAAGATCGGCACCCGCCTTTTTAGCAGCCTCTTCAAATAATTTTTCTTTTTTAGCTTCAAGTTGTTCTTGATTTTCAAAAACATAGTTATGGAATTTTTCAGCTTTATCTGGCCCCTGAAGCATAATGGCTTCAAAGTATTTTGCTCCTGGCATAGCCATTGGATGAAAATCAAGTGGCATATTTTTATATTCAACCCTTACTTTATCTCCATATTTTTGGCGAACTTCGTGTAGGGTTGTATATCCGCGTTTACAAAATGGACACTGAAAATCAGAATACTCAACAATGGTAATCGGTGCATCTTTATTGCCCCACATACGAGCGAGATCAATAACTGGGGCTTTTGGGGTTTTAAATTCATCTTCTCTTTCTTGGTCTTGTGCTTTTTGACGATCTTCAAATTCAGATTGCTGCGCCTTACGTACAGCTGCATTGAGCGCATCCATAATCTCTTTTGGATGCTTATCAATAGCACTGACCAAAATATCGGGGTTATCTTCTAATAATTTTTTAACTGATCCTTTATTCGTGCAGGCCCCAAGAGTCATGGCAACTGCAACAACAAATAATGCTTTAAATGTTTTCAAGCTGATTCTCCTTCTTAGAATTGACTTTTTATAGCTTGAACAGTTTAAAAGAACGCCTTTGATTTTCCAAGTATTTGACCCTTTTAATGCAATTTGTCACGTCTTTGAACAATCTTTGCAGCAACACTTTTATTTGTACATCGATGGACCACAATTTATCATAGTCACTACTGGGATTAATTTATGATGAGACTAAAAAGTGTTATTGTGGACACCCTCGACCTTGATTTTTTAGAGGGAAATGTTGAGAAATTATCACAACTTCTTGAAAAAATAACTCTCAACAAAAGAAACCCTATTGTTTTAATCAAAGATGACGGCGATGACTTATTAAGAAAAATCCCAGCTCTTGGAAACTGTGACCTTGTTTTTACAAAAAAATCGCAGCAACCTTTTCAGGGGCTTTTTGCTGGACTTCAGGGTGCGGGTACCTGTGCTTTTTATATTCCACACGATTCTTCTTATGGCGAAGAGGCTTTATGGCTAGGGTTAGAACAAAAATTAGTACAGCTTCCTTATATGAACAATATCCACAGAATTATACAGAAAGATTTTTTTCCCTGGCTCATCACGCCTGCCGGCTCTCTTTATTTAAAATCGAAAGATGATTCCTACGAACTTGAACAAGACCATGAACTTCACACGCTTTTTCTTGAGCCTTAAACGAGTTCCTTGCCCATTTTCGATCACAACTGTTAAGTTGTTTTAAAAAAAGGATATATTTTTATGAACCTAATCGGCCAGGGCGAATATTTAAAGGCACAAAAAAAAAGATTTGAAGAAATCATTGTCTTTGTTCCTTTTTATTTTGGTCACAAAGAAAATATGAAACGCCATGCCGCCCTTGTGAATGAAATTGGCTTTGATTGTGTGATTTTCAATCTCACAATGAATACGTTTAAAGCTGGCTTACAGTTTCCTTTTAATCTAAGAAATGGCTGGGGGATTAAGCACCTTTGGGCCCAGGAAATTACTAAAATTTTAGATGCATTTTCTGGTAATAAAATTATTTATTCTTTTTCTAATCCAACAAGTGCAGCCCTTGAGGCTATCGAGCTCCGTCAAGCAAAAGATATCAAAGCGCTTATCTGCGATGGTGGCCCTTTTTACGATCTTCTTTCTTGTAACTGGAATTTTTTTACTAAGGAATCTCAAATTCCAACACTGCCGGCAAAACTTTTTGCAAGTTTTTATGGCCGTATAATCTGGTCTATTCATCACGAACGCGAACTTGCAAAAAGTTTTGATTCGTTTCCAGAAAAGTTTCCAGTTTTATCTATTCGAGGTTGGCAAGATCCACTTGTTCCACCAACGTCCATTGAAAAAGCTTTTAAAAAACACCCTCAACTAGATCTTGAGATTTTAAATCTTCCACAGGGTGGTCACATGGATGGTCTTAAAAAATTTCCAGAAGTTTATAAGCCTAAGGTACAAAATTTTTTAGAAAGTGTGGCTAAAAAATTTGCGGCCCAGGTGGGGGAACCTGAGCCGCTTGGGGGGATGGATGAATAGGGTACTTTTATATAAAGCAAGCCCGGTGCCAGCAATCTGCCTCGTAAAAAGAAATTGAAATCACTTTTAAATCTGTAGCTTTTTAAAGATTGACTTCAAAAATCTCAGATCGCTCTAAGTTTTTGATTCTATTTGATTATTTTAAGTGCAATTTTTTAAACAAGAGGGCCCAAAAAGGGTTCTCTAATGTTGTAACTTTGTTGCCATCCCTTTTTATAAAGGGAATTTTTATCACCAAAAAACAATATCCATTTAAATTTTCACTCCAACTGCAATACCGTCGTAACTGGGATAAATTGTAGAGCGAAACCTTTTGGGATCCGAAAAACTTTTGTGAAAGATCATCATGTTTTGAACACGTTTTTTATTGGTTTCGTCATCTGGTAAATTCCAAACAGCACCATCTAATACCGTGTTATCGGCAATCACAAGGCCACCTTTTTTAACATTTTTTTCTGCCCACTCAAGGTAATCAGGATAACCATTTTTATCGGCATCAATAAAAACGCAGTCAAACGGTCCCATTTTTTCTAGCTCTCTTAGACTTTCATGGGCGTTTCCTTGTATCACGTCAATTTTATCACTCACTTGGGATTGTGAAATAAACTTTCGAGCAATTTCAGCATTTTCGTAGCTTAGCTCACACGTCCAAACTTTTCCCTCACCCAAAATACCTTGGGCTAAATAAATTGCGGTGTATCCAAAGAGAGTTCCAATTTCTACAATTTTTTTAGAGCCGCTGACTTCAACAAGTGATTGCAAAAGTCTTGCCTCTGTTGGAGCCACCATCATGAAGTCACATTTTTTTTCTTTGGCCTGAACACGAATTTTTGAGAACAAGTCTTCTTCTTGGATGTAGTGTTTTTGAGTAAAAACTTCTTGAGGAGTCCAATCACGCGTACTCATTTTTTTCCTTGTTTTTGTCGCCATATCATTTTTAAATCATATAAAAAAATGCTCTTGTACCATTATTCTATTTGCCATGACTTACAAATGCTTGGCTCGTACTTTGCAGTAATCCTTTTGTCTATAGCCCATGTGGCCTAAGTGGTCTACTTTTGGCCCTAATCATGGTTGACGGGTTGTGTTGATAAAGGAATAATAACTATTCGGGGGACATTATGAGCCAGGATCTGATTCTCGATATTCATGATCTTTCTATTGATTTTAAAACCGACGATGGAATCGTCAATGCCGTAAAAAAAATTTCGTTTTCTATTCCTCGCGGAAAAACCGTGGGCCTTGTCGGTGAAAGCGGTTCGGGAAAGTCGGTCACGTCTCTTTCGATTATGAGGCTTATCCCCAATCCGCCAGGGCAAATTTCTTCTGGGCAAATTTTATTTAACGGTACAGATCTTTTAAAGCTTTCCGAAAAAGAAATGCGCAATATCCGTGGAAATAAAATTTCCATGATCTTTCAAGAGCCCATGACTTCTCTAAACCCAGTATTTACAATTGGCGATCAAATAGCAGAAACGATTTTACTACACGAAAAGGTTTCTAAAAAAGAAGCTCGTGAAAAAACAATTGAGCTCTTAAAACAAGTTGGTATTCCAGATCCCCTTAAAAGAATTAACTCTTATCCTCACGAAATGTCAGGCGGCCAAAGGCAGCGCGTGATGATTGCCATGGCCATTGCCTGTAAACCTGATGTCTTAATTGCAGATGAACCAACAACCGCCCTTGATGTGACTATTCAAAAACAAATTTTGGATCTTTTAGGAAGCCTTCAAAAAGAATACAAAATGAGTATGCTCTTTATCACTCACGATCTTGGTGTGATTGCTGATATTGCAGACGAAGTGGCTGTGATGTATCGTGGTGATATCGTCGAGCGTGGAAGCACTTACGATATTTTTACAAAATCCAAACACCCTTACACAAGGGGCTTACTTGCTTGTAGGCCTGCTCTTGATAAAAATCCATCAAGGCTTCCTACAGTGAGCGATTTTATGACTCCCGACGGAAAAGAAAAACATTTTGATGTAAGTGCTATGGCCCATGAAAAAACCATAGCTCCCATCACAGAAAAAAATTCTATTTTGTTGGAACTCAATAACGTTAAAAAATATTTTCCTATTCGTGGTGGGATTTTTGGAAAAGTCAAATCTCATGTTAAGGCTGTTGATGGTGTTAGCCTTAAAGTCTATAAAGGGCGTACTCTTGGCCTTGTTGGAGAAAGTGGTTGTGGTAAATCTACCCTTGGAAGAACTATTTTAAGGCTTCTTGAACCCACAGATGGTGAAATTAAATATAATGGCGTTAATATTCCAACTCTTGGTCAAAGTGAGTTGCGTAAACTCAGAAGAAAAATGCAAATTATTTTTCAAGACCCTTATGCTTCTTTAAACCCACGAATGACGATTGCAAGTGCCCTTATGGAGCCTATGACCATTCATGGTCTTGGCTCTAACAAAGAAGAGCGTTTGGAAATGGCAGCAAACCTTATGGATAAAGTTGGGCTTGAAAGAAGATTTTTAAATCGTTATCCCCACGAGTTTTCTGGCGGTCAAAGACAACGCGTGTGCATTGCAAGAGCTTTGGCTGTTCAACCCGAATTTATCGTGTGTGATGAGTCTGTTTCGGCTCTTGATGTTTCGATCCAAGCGCAAGTTTTAAATTTACTTTTAGACCTACAAAAAGAAATGAATCTCACTTATATTTTTATCTCTCACGATTTAGCTGTTGTTAAATTTATCGCAGATGAAGTGGCCGTTATGTACAATGGCAATATTGTAGAAAAAGCTGATGCCCTTTCTATTTACGAAAACCCACAGCATGATTATACTAAAAAACTTTTAAGTGCTATTCCAAAGGGAATTCCCCATGGCGGGTAAAAAGATTAATACGAAGTCTTTAATTCATAAGATTGAAAAGCTTGCTAAAGAAAGAATGAAAGAGCAAGACGTTGTGTCTTTGGATAAGTTTCGTGATCTTCAAAAAAAAGCCCAGCCCAAAAGTTTGCTCATCATTGACGATGACGAAACCATCCGCTCGGCCCTTAGAAGACTTTTTGAAGGCGAAGGTTATAAGGTCATTACAGCAAGTGATGGTACTCAGCTCTCAGAAGTCTTAGATGATTCTCCCTTAGACCTTATTATCTTAGATGTTGGACTTCCATGGCTCAATGGATTTGAGCTGGCCAAACTTTTAAAAGAACACGAAGACTTAAAGAAAATTCCCCTCATCTTTTTATCTGGTAAGACAAGTGAACTTGACGTGAAAAGAGGCTTTGAGGTTGGTGCCGATGATTACATCAAAAAACCCTTTGATATCAACAAAATCAAAAAAGCCGTAGCCACCCTTTTAAAGCTAAATTCTTAAAAGGTGCCAGCCGCTTTTTGGGTAAAAGTGCCAGGTCACCCTTTTGTACTCGAGAAATTTTTTAAAAGGTTCTAGGTTGC
>JBDHWX010000100.1:0-7138 GCA_039810365.1 Bdellovibrionales bacterium
AAAGGCATGGGGGGAGCCATGGACTTAGTGGCTGGTGCTAAAAGGGTTATCGTGGCCATGCAACACGTGGATAAAACAGGAGAAAAAAAGCTTTTAGATAAATGCACACTCCCCTTAACTGGTATTCGATGTGTTCATCAAATCGTCAGTGATTACGGTGTGTTTGATATTACTCCTCAAGGTTTTCTTTTAAAAGAATTTGCTCCCGAACTCACGCCCCAACAAGTCGTTGCCGCAACAGGCGGACGTGTTCAAATCTCCCCGCAAGTGAAACCCATGACCTAAAAGGTCCAGCCGCTTTTTAGACCATATCCACAAAGGTCTCATTCCTTAAGCTATTTTTAATTAAAAAGATATTCTAGGGTTAATGAAATAACCCGGCTAATCCATCAAGCAGCTTATTGACCCTTGCTGCACCAACCTCGTTTACAAACTTCGTCTTACACGCAACTGTAGTCTGAGTTACAATTTCTTTTTTATCTTTAAAAACACTTGTTGTTGATCCGGGTGCATCCATGCAGGGTGGTTGTTCTGGATTTGGATCAAAAAGCTCTGCGTTTTTAGGAATGTCCTGAATGGCCTTTTTTAAACTTTTTAGAGAATCCTTTAACAACACAGCAACCTTTGTACTCACCGCGACTCTCTCTTGGGTTATCTTTTTTATAACGGTCCCGTCATCATATACAGATATTTCTAAATTATAGGGCTGTGGAGAAAAGAATACTGCATATTGATAGCGAGCTATAATAGTCCCCTGAAGAGCATCATCAGCATATACAAATGAACTACATAATAAGACAAATAAGAAAATCTTTTTCATAAACCCTCCCATGTAACTTATGTGTGTACCCACAAGACAGCACAGAAGCAATTCTTTAAGCAATGAGGTTCTTTTTGCCGCAGTCGCTAAACAGCCCCCCTTAATCAATCTATCAAATTAAAAAAGAAATGTTGTTACAAACTATCTTTGAGAATTTTTTTCTATAAGGTAAATCAGTTCCCAGTAAGGGTGAATTTTTTCAAGCATAGCAAGGTCTATACTAACAGAGACCCCATCTTTTTCTGATGACTTTTCGCCAACAAGTCCTTTTTCTATAATTCCAGAATAATCATTTATCGAAATGAGCTGTCCTAAATCTTTCATGGAATCATTTTGCACTTGTGTGATGTTGACCTTTATCTTGCCAGTTTTAGGATCTGGCTGGTTCTTTTTTCCATAAAAAATTAAGGCTTTTAAAATAGGGAGATCTTTTTCTTCAACAAAAACTCTTTTGGATTCTTCTTTAAATAACCAGTCATTATAAAACTCAACAAACCCCATTAAAAAATCATGTTTTAAAACGGTTATCTTCTTTTTTCCTTCTCCAAGATCCTCGATTTTCATAATCCCATAACCCTGAAGGATATTCATAAAACGTTCCATTTTTTGCGTAGGCTCCTGAAAGACTTGGATTGTATAATTTCTCAAAAGATTTTGAGAAACAACGATTCCCCCACCTTCCTCTTTTTCTCCATATCTCTCCGCTACTAATCCAATAATTGCCGACATTTTGGTAATGGTATGTGGTGGAAATACCTTTGCATCTGCACCTTGTACTTTTTCTAAAATTTTTATTTTTTTATTAGCCTCTCGTAAATGCTCATTAATTGTTTTAATCATACTTTTTAGCCACTCAGGCAAAGTCTTAAAATGTCCCTCAAGGCTTGCAAAAGGTAGCGGTATAATTTCAGAATCAGATATCGCACGCGCATTGGCACTTCTTGGTTTTCTATCAAAAAATGCCATTTCACCAAACATTTGTCCTGGTCCAATGCTGGCAAGTTCAACTTCTGAATCACCTTTTGTTTTTGTAATAGAAATTTTTCCTTTCTTTACAACGTACATAGAGTCAGAAGGGTCTCCTTCTCTGAACAATAATTGGCCTTTTTCTAATTTTTTAGGATCTGTCATTAACGAAACCTCAATGGTAAATCTTCGTGTTTCAATTTCTGAACTTCTTTATCTCGAACCGTATGGACTCTTAACGAATTTGTTGTTCCTCTTTCTGGAACAGGAATTCCCAGAGTTAAAATAATTTTATCCCCAGGAGCAACTAAGCCAAAATTTAATAAAAGTGTTTCAATTTGTCTTAAAGCACTTTCTGAATCTTCATACACTTGAATGTTCAGAGTCTGAATCCCCCACATGAGTTCTAACTTATTTAAAACATCAGCCATATGAGTTGCGGCAAATACTCGAGCCTTGGGGCGATAAGATGTAATAAGCCTTGCGGTTTTTCCCGTTGTCGTTAAACATATGATTGCTTTTGCATCAAGTTTTAAAGCTGTCAGACAAGCACTTGCAGCAATCGCTTCTGCCACACTTAAAAACTCAGCATTCACATTCAAATTATAGTAATGCTGCATCGTCTTTTCGACTTCTAAAATCACATCATGCATGGTTTGCACACACAAGACTGGATACTTTCCGCTTGCAGACTCTGCTGAAAGCATAAGAGCATCTGAGCCATTTAAAACTGCGTTGGCAATATCTGTTACCTCTGCTCTTGTGGGCCTTGGATTTTTCACCATACTTTCGAGCATTTGTGTTGCCGTAATCACAGGCTTTGAAAGAGCGTTGCAAAGTTCAATAATCTTTTTTTGTGTTATTGCAAGATGAGTTTGGCCAACTTCAACCGCCAGATCTCCCCTTGCCACCATAATGGCATCACTTTTATGAATGATTTGTTCAAGACGAGAAAGTGCTTCTAACATTTCGATCTTTGCAACAATACGAGCTCTTGAGTTCTTTTTTTCTAAAATTGTTTTTAACTCGATAATATCATTTTCATGTCTTACAAAACTAAGTGCAATGTAATCCACCCTGTGTTCAATTCCAAACTCAAGATCCACAAGATCTTTTTCGGTCATACAATGAATATCAAGTTGCGCACCCGGAATATTAACACCTTTCCTCTCTTTTAATTCTCCACCAAAAATAACTTTGCAAAAAATTTCTTTTCCACGAACATTTTCAACAACCATTTCAATAAGGCCATCATCTAATAAAACCCGCATCCCAGCCCTACAAAATTCATGTAATTTTTTATAGTCTATGGGAATAAGATTTTTTTCACCAACTTCAATCTGAGTACTTAAAATGACCTGCTGGCCATCTTGCAGTTTTAACGGTTCCTTTAATCTTCCTACTCTTATCTTAGGGCCTTGCAGGTCTTGCAATATTGAAACTGGTGCACTTAACTTTTGTGATAACTCACGTATCCAGTGAATAGATTTAAGGTGTTCTTCATGTGTTGAATGTGAAAAGTTTAAACGAAATACATTCACACCTGTCCGTATGAGTTCTTCAATTTTTTCTAGGGAATTTGAAGCTGGCCCTAAGGTTGCAACTATTTTAACTCTTCGATCCGACAACATAATGACTCTCTAGCTGTACAACTTGTTTCGTTATTTTTTAGTTACCATGCGAATACGTTCTTGCTCCTGATTGGCCTGCATTTTTGATACTTGTCTTTCAAACTGCTCTTTTAATTGCGATTCTCTAATATCAGCTTGAGTTTTTTGTGTATCCAGTTCAAATTTATTAGCCTTTTGAATCTCATCCAATCGTTTGGCCTGTTCGTTTTGCATTCGTTTTTTTTCTAACTTATGTTCCTCTTTAAGATCTGCAATTTCTTTTTCATGTTTCTGTGCCAAAAGGTTTATTTTGTTTGTGTTCTTGATTTCTTGCTCTCTCATTCTTTTTTCTAATACTTGAATAGCCTCTTTCTTTTCTTGGCCTAGCCGCTGCCTTTGCTCTGCCATCTCATCAGAGTGTAGACGATCCTTGGACTCAATTGTATCTTGATAATATCCCTCAATCTGATTTTTGTCTCGTGCCGCCATATAATTTAATTTTTGCTGTCTCTGTTCTGCCCTCTTTGCCTCTTGCTCTTTATCAGATTTTAATTGATATACTTGACCCTCTATTGACTCTTGATATTTATCATCACGTTCCGCAAGGCGTCCCTGATAATATTTATGTTGTCGCTCAATAAGATTTTCGTTTCTCTTCGTTATATCCTTAATTTCTTGGCTTGTTCTCTCATTTGCACTTTCATAGACCTTGGCTCTCATTTCTTCTGCATTCTGAAGAGCTTCTTTTGTTTCATTCATATAAGCAGTCTTTTCTTTATGAAATCTCTCCCTGGTATTTGCCATTTCTCTATTGTTTTCTGCCCGCATCTCACGTATCTGTCGATCCCGTTGCCCAATCTGCTCTCTTTGTCTTTTTTCTGCAACGTCTGTGAGGTTGCGCAGCTCCTCTGCTCTTCCTGATTTAGCATCTAAATTATAATCTTGATATTTTTGTCTTAAATCTTCTAGGTTTTTGTCGTATTGAGCCCTCGTCTTTTCAAAGTTTTGATTATTTGTTTTTCTTTCTTCTGCCAAGATTTCAAGATTGTTTTGTTCGCCTTCTTGCCTATCCGTCATATTCTGTATCTTTAATGTTTTAATTTCTGCATTTTTTTGTCTTCTTGTATTAATAAGATCATTTGTTAATTCGTTTACTTTAGAGTCGGTTTCTTTTCTTAAATAGTTTTGATCTTTTTGATGACGTCCCTCAAGACGTTCTTTTTGTTCGGCTAGGGCATCAGCCTGTTTCTCCCGTAGCTCATTAACATTGTTTTCAAATCTCTCACTTTCTGCCTTATGATTTCTTTCATAAGAAGAACTCAATGCTGTCAACTGAGACTTGTGTGTTTCATCATTTTTATTCATTTCTGCTTCATGCTGATCTTGAAGAGCTCTCAGCTCGCGCTCATTATTTTGCGCTAGTGATTTTTGTTGTTGAGCGTATGTGTTTTTAACTTTTTCTATCTCTTTTTGGTAATGAATATCCTTTTCATTGAGCCGGTCTTCGCCTCTAGATCTTGCTTCATCTAATTGCTGCTCATGACTTTTTTGAATCTCACGTATTTTGTCAGAATACATTTTATGAAGCCTTTTAACTTCGGCGGCCTGTTGTTTTTTAAGTTCAGCCTCCTGCGTTTTATATTGTTCACGAGTTGCAGAAGCTTTTTTCTCTCTTGTATTGTCAACAGAAGACATACCACCCCCCATACAAGTTCTGGTTTAAGCCTTCAGTTTTAGAGTAACATCTTTAATGTACGAGAGAAATTTACACTTTTATGAAGTGTTCATTAATCTCTAAAAATAGACTTTGGTAGGTGATCTAAAGGCTTGGACTTTTCTGTGGAATGGGATATTTTACTTTTTGCCCATCTTGCATCAGCCATATTGTGGATCGACTCATAAGCTCTGAAATGTATCGATCTTTTGCCGCTTCATACTGCTGTTCTCTTAATAAATTCAATATCTCATCTTGAGTTTGCGACTTAATCTCTTTGTCCTCAAGTTTTTTTTTAACAAACTGATCAAGCTCTTTGTCTGAAATTTTCCTTGTTTTAAGCACATCAAAAAAACTTAAGAGATCCTCTTTTGTCATTCGAAGCCTTTTGGCTTCCGTTTGCATAACGACTTTTTTAATCTCTACATCCAAAGATTCCCCATCTGGAATTTCAGATTTTCGTATTTCTACACCATTAACAATAGCCTGAACAGGATTTTTGTCCTTAAATGTACAAGCAGATAAAACTAAAAATGATGACATAACCAAGATGATTTTTTTCATTAATAAATCCCTGTTAATGGTTGAGAAGATTTGTTCCAATCTAAAAATTTATTACTATAAAAATTAAAGATTTTTTGGGCCTGTGCTAGACTTCCGCCAGAAAGAGCTGGCATAACTTCTCCAACTGCGCTTAAAACATCAAAAAAGAGTACCGGACTTATAACATTTTCTGTATGAAGTTCACTAGCATAATAAAATCCATCCTGTGAATTCCACAGTTTTTGATTCATATAAAAGTAAGCTTCTATAGCTCCAAATTTGATAATGTCACTTTGCCATATACGCGCAACACTCATAAGCCCTCTTATTGCAAAGATTTGGTCTTGAAGTGTTTTTGGCTCTACTTTAACCTTCATATTTTTTAAAGAATAACTATGATAAAATCCACCATCGGTGGCTTGAAGTCTCTGAATCATAAAATTAGCCATACCAAACAAAAGCATTTTGATTTGATTTCGCCCTTCTAATATCGCATGTAAGACATCTCGACTTTGCTTATCCGGTGGGTTCACAACTGACGCCGCAGTTTTGCTAATGCCATCTGTTGCCTGTAAAAACTGTTCTAAAGCTAGCATATAAGAAGCCAAAGACTCCATCGTTATCACATCGCCACGACCATCTTGGGAAATGTCTGTAATAGCCGCTTGCACGATCCCAGAAAGATCTTTTGGAATTTCTCCTTCTGGAATTGGCGTTCCATCAACACGAAATAGCGCAACAGGGCTTTGTTTTTTCTTAAAATTACGAATAGGTGCCGTAGAAAGACCAACCGTTAAATTAACAAAAGCCCCCCTTGGAAAAATAACAACATCTTCCCCAAACTTTTCAGCCCCCATGCCTTGATCATATTCATCTGGGTAGCCCTTCCAATCTTTAAAATATTTTAACATCAAAGAAGCACCACGAACAATTTCAGCCTGTCCGACAGCTGAGGCATATTTCGTATAAACACCATCTTTAGGAAGAAACACTCCCTCTATAGCAAGCTGATCAGGAGTTGCAAAATAGTCATCATTAAAATCTGTAGCCCCAGAGCAATCTTCTCTCCATTGAATTTTCTCACCTTGTGCACGAAGCTCATCTTGTCTCTTTAACTTTTCAGGCGTGCAATCATAGCGAAAAATGTCCATCTCGGAATGTCTTCCAAAAAATGCACGATTTGTACTGGGTATAATACTATGATCCATGTCCTTAAAACCAATCATGGTTAACATTTTATTTATCTGAGAAAATACAATTTTATAATATTGCGTATCTTTAGGAGACGAAACTTCATATCCCATTAATTCTTGCATTCTCACGGCATTGGCAGCAAGGCTTGCTCCCAAAGTTTTAGCACCCGTTTGAAAGTTATTTTGCGCGTTGCTTTTTATAAAAAACTTTTCTTGATCTCCAATATAGAGTGACACGCGTGCCTCCTCTAAACCAGGTAACGTTTCTTGATCAAATAGCTTGCCAACTAAT
>JBDHWX010000101.1:0-7087 GCA_039810365.1 Bdellovibrionales bacterium
CGATAACCATTTAAAAGATAATGATTGGCGACTAAAAGCTCTGCCGTAAAACCTAGACGAAATTTTTTAAAATGTGAGTCACTACAGGTATTCTCGAACACCGTGAAAAGTTTTTCGGTGTTCGGGGGAAGCCCCATAAAGTACAATTTTTTCTTTATGGGATTTTGTGGAATATCCCTTATGTGTCTCAAAATCGTAGAGAGGGTATTTTTTTGCGAGTTCTTGCATATACTGATCACGAGTCACCTTAGCTACGATGGATGCCGCCGCCACAGGAGCGCACCTTAAATCACCCTTTATCAAAGGTGTTTGTTGAAAGGTCTCTGCAAGTGCCGGAATTTTAAAAGTTCCATCAACAACAACATGGCCACTTGTTACCTTAAGTGCATCAATAGCTCTCTTCATGGCAAGTAAGGATGCTTTTAAAATATTGATCCGATCAATCTCATCAACTGTTGCAAAGCCAATACCAACGTCATGGGTCTCTAGAATTTGTTTGGAAATAATTTGTCTGCGTTTCGGACTTAAAACTTTAGAATCCGTATAATCCGCTATTCCTTCTTCACTTTTTAAAATAACAGCAGCAGCATAAACTCTTCCGGCAAGGCACCCTCTGCCGACTTCATCTACACCAATAACAGGATAAGGTTTTAGCTCTTTCCATAAAAACGGAGCATACGACATATCACAGGCTCCTTAGAAATAAACTTAGGCTTCTTCTTTGGATTGAGCAGCTTCTGACTGAGCTGACGTCTCAACTACAGCTAAATTAGCTGCCTCTGGAGCAACGAGATCAAACTCGATACGTGCTTTTTTACCCTTTAAATCTCTTAAGTAGTAAAGCTTTGCACGCTTCACATGACCACGAGAAACAACTTTAATTTTTTCAACTGCAGGGCTTGCAAAAGGAAAAGTTCTTTCAACTCCAACGCCATTTGAGATTTTTCGAACAGTAAAAGTACGGCTTGTTCCGGCACCCTGAATTTTAATGACAGTTCCAGAATAAACCTGAACACGCTCTTTTTCACCTTCACGAACTTTCACATAAACATCAACTGTATCGCCTGGAGTAAAGTTTTCTTCTTGAAGTTTAGGATTTCTTGATTTTGCAATGCGTTGTAAAAATTGTAACATACACTATCCTCTATATAAAAAATGAAAGAAAAAGATTGTTACCATGACGCTTCTTGTGTGGTCAAGTTTTTCAGTGGTAATCCAAGGGTTTTTCTTTGTTCTAAAGTCAGGTCTTCATAGAGCTTTAAAGCCTCTTTTAGAAAGACTTCCCCGCCCGGGGTCTCACGGATCCATTCTTGGCATAAATCCTCTCTCCTAAAATAGGTTCTGAGAATAGAAATTTTTTTACGAAATTTAGCAACTTCTCCATGATGCCCGCTTCTTAAAATATCAGGCACGACCATTCCTTCATAGTTCAGAGGCTTTGCGTACTGAGGGTACTTTAATAAAGTATTCTCAAAGGTATCGGTTTTAGCAGACTCTTGGTTACCCAAAAGTCCTTCATAAAACCTTGTTACAGCATCAATGGTAATGGCACAAGGGATCTCACCCCCACTTAAAACAAAGTCTCCAATAGAAATCTCTTCATCTACATAGTGACTTAAAAAACGCTCATCAACGCCTTCATAGCGTCCACATAAAAAAATAAGTTGGTCGTACTTTGATAGCTCTTTAGCTTTTTGAGCTGTGAGCTTTTGGCCCTGAGGCGAAAGATAAATAAACCTTCGATTTTCAATTTTTGGTATGGCCTGAAATGTCTTTTCTAAAGGTTCACAGCGTATAACCATACCAGCACCGCCACCAAAAGGTCTGCCATCTACGTTTTTATTTTTATCTTCTGTAAAGTTTCTTGGGTTATATGTTTTAACATCTATAATGTTGTTTTTTTGCCCCTGAAAAATGACACCTCTTCCAAGTAGAAACTCAATGATTTCTGGAAATAGCGTGATGACGTCAATTTTTTTCATAAAACTTATAGCTTAAGAAATTTGAGATTCCAAAAGTCCTTCTGGTAAATCCAAAATAATTTTCTTATTTTCCCAATCAATTTTAATAACGTATTGCTGGACAAAAGGAATACTCACACTATGTCCCTGATACTCCGTCTGCAAGAGGTCTTGAGCGTTGTTTGTAGAGAATCCAGAGATTATTCCAATTTTTATTTCTTTATCAAAAAGCATAAATCCCTTAACTTCTTGGAGATAAATACCCTCGCCCTTTTGGCTATCGAGATAAGATTTTTCTATATAAAATACTGCTCCCTTATAAGAATCAGATGTGTTGCGATCATCAATTTGATCTGCTTTAACGATAAAGCCCGTCTTATGTGGTCTTATCTTTTTAATCTCAAATTTTTTAATTTGCTCTTCGTGTTTTCCATTTTCTATGGGCGTTTGAATAAGCAGTGTAAACTCTTTTAACTCTTCAATCCACGACGGTGGCGGCGTAAGATTTGTTACAACAAAAAGCTCTCCCTTAAGACCATGAGAGTCTCGAACTTTTCCCACAACAACTTGATTTTCTAAACTTGAGGCTTTTACTTTATCCAACTTTATCATCTCCTATTTTTTTCTACTTAAATAAGATTTCTACTTGTAACCATCTCTTGTGCCAAACCTAGAAAACAAAAAAGGCACCACTCTTAAGTGATGCCTTTCCATGATGTCTGATCAAAAACTAAAATCGCTTATTCTACGATTTCTAAAACACTTCTCTTTTGAAGTTTTGTGCTTGCTGCATTTAAAATAGTTCTCATTGAGCGAGCTGTACGACCTTGCTTGCCGATAACTTTTCCTAGGTCATCTTTTGCAACTTTAAGCTCAACAACGGTTGTTTGCTCCCCAACCATTTCGTTTACTTTAACCTCATCAGGGTTATCTACGAGAGATTTTGCCATAAACTCTACTAAATCCTTTAGGCTTGAATGATCCATGTGTGACTCCTCTTTATTATCCCCGCCCTAATCCGTAGGGCCTTCAATACTTATTTAGTGGCAGAAGCAAGCTTGATGATTTTTTTTACGCGCCCTGTAGGTTGGGCACCTTTTGCTATCCACCCATTTATCTTTTCAAGATCAATTTCAAATTCTTTTTCTTGTCCACGTGGATTGGGATTATAAGTCCCAACAACTTCAAGGAATTTTCCGCTTGTTGGTTTACGCGAATCTGCAACTGTCACTCTGTATTTCGGTCTATTAACGGCTCCAACACGATTCAATCGAATAACTACCATTTTGATATTTCTCCTATAATTCCTTAAACGTAGCCACATAGGCTTATTTTAAAACCCACTACTTTGTAAAAGTATTTGTAAGGATTTACTTTTTTTTATGGTCAGGCGCAACATTTTTCTTAAAAAGACTACCTGCCTTTTTTAAAATGGGAAGCGAAAGCCACCTTTTCCTGGCATTCCCATTCCGCCAAGCATTCCCTTACCCATAAATTTCATCATTTGAGACATCATTTTTTGACTCTGCTCAAATTGCTTTATGAATTTATTGACATCACTTACTTGAGTGCCACTGCCTTTAGCTATTCTTAAACGCCTAGAACCATTGAGGATTTTGTGATTCCCCCGCTCTTCTTTTGTCATTGAGCGAATGATGGCCTCTATTTTTTTCATTTCATTTTCTGGGGGATTCATGGTCTTGAGTTGCTTCATCGCCTGCCCCATGCCGGGTAACATTTTTAAAAGCCCCTCAAAGCTACCTAATTTTTTAATTTGCTGAAGCTGGGCTAAAAAATCTTCTACCGTAAATTCATTACGCATCATTTTTTTTGCAGAAAGCATGGCTTCTTCTTCTGAAATCACCTCTTGAGCTTTTTCTACAAGGCTTACAACATCACCCATATCTAAAATTCTTGAAGCCAAACGATCGGGATGAAAAACTTCAAGTGCTGTTGTTTTTTCGCCTGTTCCTAAAAACTTAATAGGAACTCCCGTCATCTCTTTAATAGAAAGGGCTGCTCCACCACGAGCATCTCCATCTATCTTGGTTAAAATAAGCCCTGTTAAACCTAATTTTTGATGAAAGCCCTCTGCTACACTAACGGATTGTTGTCCGAGCATAGCATCAACGACTAAAAGAACTTCGTGGGGATTTAGGATCTTTTTAAGATCGCCCAGTTCGTTCATTAAATTTTCATCAATCTGAAGCCTACCTGCGGTATCAACAATAAGAACTTCGACCATATTTTCTTTTGCCCAGTTCATTGCTTTGGTCACAATTTCTTGAGGCTTTTGACCAATCTGGGTATCAAAAACTGGAAGATCATTATTTTTTGCTAAAACCTTGAGCTGATCAATGGCTGCTGGTCGATAGATATCAGCAGGCACCAAACCTGGTCTTTTTTGAAATTGCTTTCGAATATGGAGGGCAAGCTTTGCCGATGTTGTGGTTTTTCCTGTTCCCTGAAGACCCACAAGAAGAATCACCGTGGGCTGATGTTTAACATCTAATTGAGTAGATGTTCCGCCTAAAAGATCAACAAGTTCATCGTGCACAATTTTAACAAATTGTTGATCGGGAGAAACATTTTTTAAAACTTCTTGTCCTATGGCTTTGGCTTTGACTTTTTCAATAAAGGTTTTCACAACTTTAAAGTGAACATCAGCCTCTAAAAGATTGAGACGAATATCGCGTAAGACTTCTTCGATATTTTGTTCAGAAATTTTTCCCTGGCCACGAATCTTTTTAATACTGGTTAGAATTTTATCTGAAAGCTGATCAAACATTTTTACCTCATAAGCTTGTTATGAGATGTAACAGGATTTTTAGAAATGGTAAAGATGATCCCCGTGCTTATTGTGCGTCATCTGTCATATCGTAAATAGCAACAACAGGCATATGATCAAAATGTGCTTTTTCTCTTTGTTCTTTTGTTAAGGGGTAGTTTTTTGTAACACCATCTCGGCTATAGGTTCTTTCTTGGCCATTTTTATTTTTATAATGATAGACAAAAGAGCTTCTGAGTCTTCTTGCCATAGCCTCATTCATTAACTGCGCATCAAGTTGCTGTGGTATAACGGGGCCTTCTATAATACGAAGTCGCCTTAACCCATCAAGAATTTTTTGCTTAATATGAAGGGTGTGAGTGACTTTTTCATCTTCCGATTTTGATTTTCCCATAAGAGCAAGAGAGTCTTTGGTTATAGAGCTTAATTGTGAAAGTTCGGCATCTTTTTGAACATTGCCATTAAAATCTCCAGCAATAACGATGGGAACCTGACCATTATATTTATCGTTCCATTCTTGGTAAATCCTTGTAGCGGCCTCGTCCTCTGTTTCTCTCCATTTTTGAGACTGAAAATCAATAATAGGTGAACGAAAATTACCTATATTGCTATGAACATCTCTTTTTGATTTTCGGTGAGTCCCCATAATAATGACATCTGGATTTTTTGAGCGGTCCGTACTGCCATCAGCATTTTTTTGAGTTAAAAAAACAATTGGAAAATCTCTTAAAAAAACAGGGAGTTCATGATCATAGCCTTGCCACTTAAGATCTTTATAAGATTTGATTCCAATATCAACATCTAGAGACTTTTTTATAGCAACCGCAATATGGCTCTGATCGCTTCCTTGAATCACATAGATATGATATCGCCCCCCCATGTACTGTTCATTATAAACCTTTATGGACTCTCCGTTTGTTACCTCTTGAAAAACATAAACATCAGCATCAAGTTCATCTGTTACTTGTTTTACACGAGATAAAAGAAGGGATTGTTTTTGAACCTCTTGAGGGTCATTTAAAAGTTCAGGTCTAACGATTTTAAAGAGTGCTAAGTTCCAAGTGACAATTTTAAACTGTTTATTTTGGCGTAGTTTAAGCGAATTTTGAGATCTCTGGTTTAGGGGAACTGAAGTAAGACGTATGTCACTTAAAGATTTTGATGAAAAAAGTGAGCGACAAAAAAGACCGTCAGAAGCATTAACCCAAAGCGGGGATAAAACTAATAAAGCAATACCAAGATAGATTTTAAAACGTAGACCCACGATTTTTCCCTCTTTAAGTTACCTCGGTATTTTAATGGAATATTCTGAAAGATCATAGGCTTACATCAAAACCTTATATTTTTTACTTGAATGTTGAAAAAGTGGTCTTTTTAAAAAGACAGTAACCATACCTTTGTGTCGAGTTTATAGACAAAATGGCAAAGCATAGGATGTTGCTTTTAAAATAAGACGATTTTTGTCTTAAATAGTTTTGACAGAGCTATGACTTGGTTTTTATATTGTGCCTCTATGAATTCTTATCAAATTTCAAGTTTTTATAAGTTTAGAAATCTTCCTAAAGAAGACCTCCAAAATATCAAAAAGAGTCTTGAAAAAAAGGCCAAAGAACTTCACGTGAGAGGGCTTTTTTTGATTGGTCAAGAAGGCTTTAATGCCACTATTTCTGGTAAGCCAGAGGATTGCCAAGAATTTAAAACTTTCTTACAAACCGAAACTCCCATTGGGGAAATGGTTTTTAAAGATAGTTATGCTGAGTACATGCCGTTTCGTACATTCAAAGTGAAAATCAAAAAAGAAATTGTGACTATTGGTGATACAGAGGTCGTCCCTAAGGCTTTGCACTTTCATCATATTCCACCAAAAGAATGGCAAAACATTTTGGTAAACGACCCCGATGCTGTCGTGATCGATACCCGTAACTGGTATGAAACAGAAATTGGTAAGTTTCATAAGGCTATTGATATGGAAATCAACGAGTTCAATGAGTTTCCTAAAAAACTTCAAGAACTTCAGATTGCAAAAGACAAAAAGATTTTAATTTATTGCACAGGTGGCATTCGCTGTGAAAAAGCCATTATCGAAATGCAGAACCAAGGTTACGAAAATGTTTATCAGCTTGAGGGTGGTATTTTAAAATACTTTGAAGATATCCCCGGAGCCCCTGAATGGGATGGCGAATGTTTTGTTTTTGATAGACGTGTGGCTGTTGATAAAAACTTAGAGGCTTCTCAAAATTTTACCTTTTGCCCCCATTGTGGGCAGCCGGCAACTGTTGAAGTAAATTGCATACGTTGCCAAAAGAAACAAAAGCTTTGTGAAAAATGCTTGGCATCT
>JBDHWX010000102.1:0-7058 GCA_039810365.1 Bdellovibrionales bacterium
TTTGTTCTGAAAAAGAAACCTTCGACATATTCCTCATACTAGTGCCGAAAGATAGACATTGGCAACTCTTAAGAAATTCAAAAATCTCTATTGATAGGTCTTGTCTTTCTCAAAATGAAACACTAAAATCGTGAGACAATTACGTTCTTATCACGAAACACAAAATTGTCTCCATAACGAGCAATATAACTGCTCTTAATACTTTCTATTCTAAAGTCTAAGTTAAGCTCTCTAACAAATAAGACGAAAAGACATGTAGAGGTTTTAATAATGGCAAGAATTTTACTACTTGATCAAGATGAGATGAATCTTAAGCTTATGAAAGAAGCTTTGTCTTTGACTGGGCAAGAAGATGAAAACGCATCTTTTCAATCTGAAGATGTTCATTGCTTTGCCATACCAGAACCTCTCAAGCCAGAAGAAATCCCAAAGGGAAAAACACCAGACCCCTTTGATCATATTTTTAAAGCACTGAATTCAAAAACTTTTGATTTTATCTTTATGGAAGCATCTCAAGTTGGCAACAATCCCGGCAAGTTTGTTGAAGACTTTAGAAAAAAAATTACTCTTGAGCAGAATAAAAATATACCCATTGTTCTATTGACGTATAATGATGATATCGATTTTGTAAGAAAAATGACAATCCAAGGAATTTTTGCTGATATGCTTTTAAAGCCAGCCGATGCTCCGCATTTTCGCCAGAAATTTTCTCTTCTTGTTTCTAAGCAAGGTTCTTATAAAAAAGAACTCTATACAATGCCAACTCTTCAACCCGTTAACGTAGCCTACAATTTCTTAATTGAAGACATTAGCGAATTTGGACTTATTCTAAAATCCAATCGCCCTTATAAGACCGGAGAATTTGTTACTTTTTATTCTCCGGTTTTTAAAACAGAAAAACGAGCCGAAGTTATTGGAAAATGTTATAAGTACGAAAAACTTGGTTCAGCAGAAGAGTATCGCAGTTACTTTGTTTTTGTTGCCATTGGCGATACCATGAGAAAACAAATTCGCAACTGGATGAAGCAAGAATACGTAAGAAAAAAACAGGCCGCTTGAGCCATACAATATCTTCTTGAATAACTTACAATAAAGCAGACGCAGATTGTCCCTTTTTTCTTAACAAACCCAATATATTCATGCCTAAGTCTGGCATCAAACTTGCGATAGTTCACAATGTCCACCAAGTTGGGGACAAAATAGGAGTGAGAACGTTATGAAATACCTACTTCTGATCATAATCGTGTTTTCGGTGCTCAACTTTCTTATACCAGGGGTACAGCAAAAAAGTGCCCAAAATCCAAATGTTAAGACAATGGTAAGTTATTATATAGCTACTGAATAATTTCTTTACGAGCTTGTAAAGTCTTCACACTCTTGTGCACACATTGAATCCCTAGATGTCTATATTCAATATCATTTTAAAAACACAGGCATAAAAGTTGCTTTTGCATCTTCCATACGCACTCAAGCTAGGATAGGGATTCATGCCTTTTTTTACTCACTTTGTTTTATCTTTTTTTATTTGTTTTTCTTTTCTTACAGCGTTTTCCCAAACATCACCCAATCTCGACCCCACAATGAAATATACCGAGGCAGAATTTAACCTTGCTATGACTTCCTACTCTCTTGATGAAGCCAGAAGAAACCAGGAGAAGTTTATTAAGATAGGAAAAAATTTTTACGACATTCCAACAGTTGAAAAATATCGAGATTCTTTAAGAGAATTAGTAAAACAAAACCGTGAAGAAGGAAGGCACGATAAGGCTTATCTCAGCGAGCTCGTTTACATATCAGATCTCACAAAAGAGCTAGAAGACTCTATTGAGTCATTTTTCAAGCAAAATCTTAAAGAGTTAGATTTTCTTATAAAGCATGGTGGCCAAAACATCTATACCACTCCACAAGAAGATCTCATCAGCGATGAGGCCACTTTTTACATCGCCTCACAAAAATCTCTATCTCTTTTAAGAACAAGAATTGCGATGCTTTATTACCGTATCTCAAACCTCGCAGAATATTATCAAAACAAGCCAGAAAGTCGCATTGTTGAAACCCTTAAACATCAAATGAATAGAGTCCTCATTCGTGCGAGCCTTCCCCGTTATCTGCAAACAAAAGAAGGATTTTTTTCTTCTAAAAGACCAGCCTCTCTTTTTGTTCCTGAAATTATATCAGATCAATCTCTACGCGAATATTTTTTTACTGATTTCGCAACAGATGAACAGACCCCTTCTAAAACCTCTAAAATGTTACCAACTTCACTTCGCAAATTCTTTACCAAAAATAACACTCCCTTAGAGGAACTTTATTTTGATTTCTTCAATGCGCAACAAAGAACAGCCGAAATTATAGATCTTTATAACGGATTAGCTCAGATAGCGAATCAAACAGAAACCGGACATATTGATGTTGGTGATTTTACCGTTTATAGAAATGGCTATCATTTTAAACCTCGCTTCTCTGCCGAAGAATCCTTTTTCTACGTTCGCCTTCTCAATAATATCGCAGTAACAGAGGGGCTTTCTCCAGACATTATCAACGCCGAAGTTCAACATTTCCAAGATACAAAGTTTCTTGCACCAGAACTTGTTGTCCAAAAGAAAAATAAAATCCAAGTTGAAGGGGTCACCGAAACTCAGCCTGGGGTTTATAAAATTTCAGTCATCTCTTGTCAGTCTTTATTTTTGTGATATCTTTTGACACCCAATCCAAGACCCCCTATCCTTTTGAGATATGCTTTTAGGGTACTTTTTTTTCCTGCTGACTTTTCTTAAAATACACCCTCTTTGGGCGCAATCTTTAACAGCCCACAATACCCACCCTATTGCTCTTATGCACATGCTACCTTCGGGAGAGGCTCCAGGATGGACCCACAAAAAGTGGCTCAATGTGGAGTTCTTAGAAGCTAATTATTGGGCAGCGCCCTCAAAATTTATTAATACCAATACCGGCAAAACGCTGACATTTACTTCTGACTACGAACAGACCACATTTTTTTTAGAAGCTGGAAAAGAAGTATCCAATAAATTGGCTGCAGGTATTATTTTACCTGTAACTCTCACACACGGTGGAGATGCCATTGATCAGTTTATAACGGGGTATCACAAACTCTTTCACTTCGACTCTTTTGGAAGACCTGATTATCCCAAGGGGCAAACTATTTTTGAAACATCAACAGATGGGGTTGCCAGAAGATCTGATCATGCTCCATCTGGTATTGGAAATATTCAGCTCAAACTTAAATATTGGCCTATTCAATGGAGACGAGATACAGGCTTGGGAGTGACTTTTGCTCTTAAGCTTCCCGTTTCAGGGGTTAGAAACGCCATGACATCAGGATCAATCGACCCATCATTACTCTTACACTTTGCTTTTCCTATAGGAGAAGAAAGTTATTTTTATTCATCTATTGGTGCAAGTTATGTTTCTCAAAACTGGATGTTCCAAGATTGGCCACGAAGAAAGTTCTTGTGGATGACTGATCTTATGTTTGATCTCTCGATTTCAGAAAAATGGGGGATTATATTAGATCAAAGTTTTCAAGCTCCTTTTATGAAAAGGCACGATCTTGAATTTGTTTATACCAAGACTACTGAACACGGAAAAAAAGAAGAAAAGATGGCCTCTGGTTTTAATTCTCTTGCCGAAATTCGAGGACAGCAAATGATTGGGTTTCGCCGCTATATCAATAGTAAGAAAAATCTTTGGCTCATTTACTTTATTGAAGACTGGGGATTTGGCGCCAAAGACGTTAAAAAGGATTTTACCTATTCTAACAACCAACCTGATGTTGGTATTGGCACAAGATTTATTTTTGAAATTTAAATATTGGGGACTTCTAAGTCTGCTTTAATTAAGTTTTGAGCCATCATAAACAGACACTCATTTTCTTTACGAATATGAAGCCTTAAAATATGTGCGTACTTGTCATAATTGCGCCTTGCTTCAACTTTATTTCCATCTTGAATTTCTTTTTTTGTCTTTTCCAAAAGTGTATGACACGCCCGATGTTCTTCTATAGGAACCATAAGTGGATTTTTGTTTGTGAAGATTTTACGAATGAGCTCTTCTTCGTTTTCAAGACTAAAGCCACCATCCTTTAAAAGGCTTTTTAAATAATTTTCTTCTTGTAGATATAGGCCATAAAAGGAAGTACAATTGGGCCCTCCCTCCTGTGCTCTTTGTGTGTCATATATGGCTTGAAATAAATATTTTTCTTCGAGGTGATGATGGATATGCAACATTTTACCAAGCTTAAGAAGGTCCTCTGAAACTTCTGCACCTTCCCAATTTTCTTCAATTTTTTGAAGTTGCTTTAAAATAGCTTCATGCTCTTTTTTAAGGTGATCAATAAGTTGACTCAAAGAAAACTCCCTTTATACTGCATAGAAATCTATACGATCCTACCCTCTTTTTTGTATGATCAAT
The DNA here is from genome assembly GCA_039810365.1 of Bdellovibrionales bacterium. Classification (GTDB taxonomy): domain Bacteria; phylum Bdellovibrionota; class Bdellovibrionia; order Bdellovibrionales; family JAEYZS01; genus JAEYZS01. The sequence goes on from JBDHWX010000102.1 coordinate 4,432, forward strand.
ATCATATCAAACTCTGGGTATTGATAGTAACGTAAAGTTATAATATGAGCAAATGTGACGACAAAGATATTGCATTAAAAAGCTTCTTCCTCGGCCCTCAGGCCGAAAACTCTCAGTGGTTAACCGAAAGTGTTCATAGTATTCTCACAAGATGGTTTCTTTGGAGAAAAGAATTATATCCACAAGACGGCAAGGTCATTTCTTCTGACGATCAAAAGTCAAAAAGATTTATCGCAAATCAAAAAAATTTAGATCGTTATCTCCACGAGCTGGTCAGTCGCCTTGAAGACGAAGTTCCTCAGTTTTCGCCTCGTTATATAGGGCATATGTTTAGCGAAATTTCTTTGCCCGCTTTGCTTGGACACATCATCACGCTTCTTCATAATCCCAATAGTATTTCGAGCGAATCGGCAAGAATTAGTATTTATCTTGAAAAAGAAGCCATTCAAATGCTTATGGCTATGGTGGGATATAATCCCAAAAAGGGGGCGGGCCACTTTACCTCTGGAGGAACGGTTGCCAACTTTGAAGCCATGTATCGTGCAAAAAAACGTCTTGAGCTTTGGCTTAAAACCACACCTAAACTAAGTTCTAAAAAAGTTTTTGAACAAAGCCTATCGGGATGGGAAGAGTCTAAAAATAATTACAACTCTGTACAAGAAACATCACAAAGAAAAACTCGATTTGAAAAATTTTATCGTCAATACATTAATCCCGTAATTCTTGTACCCGCAAGCTACCACTATTCTTGGCCCAAGGGTGCATCCCTTATGGGGCTTGCTACAGATGCTCTTTGGCCTATTGAGCTTGATGATATAGGTCGTATGTGCACAAAAGACTTAGAAAAAAAATTAGAAAAAGCTTATAAAGAACAACGTCCTGTACTAATGATGGTTTCCGTTGTCGGATCTACAGAACTTGGTTCTTTTGATAATGTTCAAGAAATAAATAAAATTTTAGGTAAATGGAAGAAGCGTGGTGTTTATATTTGGCATCATATCGATGCCGCCTATGGTGGTTTTTTTGCATCCATGAGACATATGAAAAAGAGCTGCTCTTTAAGCTCAGAGTCACTTCAGGCTCTCAACGCTCTTCACGAATCAACCTCCATGACCATTGATCCTCATAAACTGGGTTATGTTCCATACTCCTCTGGAACCTTTATGGCGCAAAATAAATTGGATTACTACCTGACTTCACAAAATCCACCTTATATTCAGTTTGATTTTACTGTTGACCCAGGTCCTTTTACTCTTGAAGGTTCTCGGTCTGCGACAGGAGCCATTGCAACATGGTTAAGTGGTAAAAGTGTTGGTTTTAACGAAAGTGGATACGGCAGGATTTTAGATATTACAATCCAAGCAAGAAAAATCTTTGAGACTCGTCTTAAGAAAATAAAAGGAATCCAGATTGTTCCCGGATCAGAATCCAACATTGTATGCTTTACAATTGCTAAAAAATCTCAGAGCCTCAAACAGTCAAATGAAAAAACAAATTCCTATATTCAAAATATTTTCCATCGTAACCACTTTTATGTCTCCAAAACGACCATCTACTTTGATAAGTATCAGCAGCTTACAAAAAAATTTATTTCTCAGTGGACCCCCAATTGTGATGACGATAAAATCGTTTGTGTAAGACTTTGTCTTATGAATCCTTTTTTAATTTCAAAAGAAAGCAAAACTAATTTTATTGAAGAGTTTTGTCAGGATCTACAAGATCAGATTGACTGAGAAAATTTCCCGTCATTTTGATGTTGATAGTCGGGATCCAGGAGTGCACAGACATTTCTTATAAAGGGAGCTCCCTTTTCTGTTACAAGTAGCTCATGTCCTTGAACCCGTATCAGTCCATCATCAAAATAATCTTGATGTTGATGAATTTCTTGTATCTGTTGATCCGTTACTTTCGTTTTAAATAAAATGAGGAGTTCTTGAATTTGTTTTTTTATGTCACGCTCACTAGAGGTTAAAATATGTCCTCTTTCTGTTGGCAGTTTATCCTCTACAACCAACCTTGAATAATCCAACATCCCCTTGTAATTTTGATGATAACAGTCACAAGTTTCTGAAATAGCACTCATACCAAGACCAATGAGAGTACTGATCTTTTGATCTGTATATCCCATGAAGTTTCGATAAAGAGAGTTTGTTTTACGTGCCCGAGAAAGAGCATCTTCTGGTAAGGCAAAATGATCCATGCCAATTTCTTCATAACCACCTCTTAAGAACATCTCTCGAGCTAGTTCATGCATATCCCATTTCAATTGCGAATTTGGCAGATCTTCATCTTTAAATAGTTTTTGAGATGGTTTTATCCATGGCACATAAGCAAAACTATAAAAAGCAATACGATCAGGTCGGAGTTCAATTGTTTTTTCTAAAGTATCCCTCATCGTCTCTAGAGTTTGCTTTGGAAGCCCATAAATAAGATCAAAGTTGACACTCATATAACCCAAATCACGAGACATTTTGGTGACATTTGCTGTTAATTCTAAAGGCTGAATGCGATTTACGATTTTTTGTACAACCGGATTAAAATCTTGAACTCCAAGACTGACTCGATTGTATCCCAATTCTCTTAACACTTGGAGCTGGTCAAGGTTCACCCTTCTTGGATCAACTTCA
>JBDHWX010000103.1:0-7016 GCA_039810365.1 Bdellovibrionales bacterium
AAAATCGGCCCGCATTTGTCTAATGGCCTCAATAAAGGGAAGAGACTCAATGTCACCGATGGTTCCACCAATTTCAACAAGTACAACCTCGTTTCCTTGGGCCACAATTCTCATTCGAGATTTAATTTCATCTGTAATATGGGGAATGACTTGAACAGTTCCGCCAAGATAATCCCCTCGACGTTCTTTATGGATAACAGTTTCATAAATTTGCCCAGTTGAAACACTATTAGCTTGAGAAGTTACCGTATGAGAAAATCTTTCGTAGTGACCAAGATCAAGATCGGTCTCAGCGCCATCTTCTGTGACATAAACTTCGCCATGTTGAAAAGGAGACATGGTCCCGGGGTCCACATTGATATAGGGATCAAACTTCATCATGGTCACTTTAAGCCCGCGAGATTCTAAGAGAGTGGCAAGGCTTGCGGTAACCAATCCTTTTCCAACACTTGAAACAACACCGCCTGTAATAAAGATGAATTTTTGTTGGAGTTGCTTTTTTATCTTCTTTTGATTTTTCATGGGCTCCTCTTAGAAAGTATTTTTTCTACTTTTTTGACATCATCAGGTGTGTCGACTCCTTGTGTGATGTAATCAACAAGTGTGACCTTAATTTTTCCCCCAAGATAGAGTGCGCGAAGCTGTTCGAGACCCTCGTGAATCTCCATGGGTTGAACGGGAGTCTGGCAAAGTCTTTCCAAAAACTTTTTACGGTAAGCATAGATACCAATATGTTGAACGTGGACAATTCTCTTTTCTTGTGGGTTTCTTAAGACCCGTGAGTAAGGTATTGGAAGTCTGCTAAAATAAATGGCTTCACTTTTATGATTTAAAATAATTTTTGCTGTATTGATACTTTGGAGATCTTCATCACTTTCAAAATGTCTTGCAAGGGTTCCCATTTCGCATTCGGGGTTATCCTGCATACTTTGAGCCAGCACATCTAAAATATGAGATTGAATCAGGGGCTCATCACCTTGAATGTTAATAGCCACATCGAAATCTTGATCTTGAAGGGCTGCCCATGTGCGATCTGTTCCAGAAGGGAGTTCGGGTGCGGTCATGACATATTCAGCACCACATTTTTTAGCAAGTTCTGCAATTCGATTATCGTCGGTTGCCACAAGAACTTTTTGAAGAAGCTTGGATTTTTGCGATCCTTCGATAACCCATTGTAAGAGAGGCTTTCCCGCAATAGGGGCGAGAGGTTTTCCTGGAAACCGAACACTTGCAAAACGTGATGGGATCACTCCAATAACTTTCATTCAGGCCTCCGTACCCATTCATTAAAAATAAAGTTTTCAAGTTCTGCAATGCCTATTTTTTTTTCGCTGGACGTCTCAAAAACATAAGAGCTTTGAGCGTTCATTTGAATCTGTTTTTTAAGCTTTGGAACTTCGCTTTTAGAGAGTTTGTCAATTTTAGTCATAGCGATCACCCATGGCAAATTTTGATGCCCAAGCCATCTTACCAGATCCTTTTCTTCGTCTAACCAGCCCCGTCTGCCATCGACAACGATAATGGCTCCAATAAGATTTTGACGAGACGAAAGATAGATTTCAATGGTCTTGGCCCACGAAAGACGCTCTTTTTCAGAAACACCTGCGTATCCGTAACCAGGTAAATCAACAAGGCCGTATTTACCTTCTTTTGAAAAAAAGTTGATAAGTCTTGTTTTGCCAGGTTTTGAGCTAGTTTTAACAATTTCCCTTTTTAAAAGACAATTCAGAAGAGAGGATTTACCGGCATTGGATCTCCCAAGTACGGCTATTTCAGAAAATGGCAGTTCGGGATACTGCTCTTTTGTTTCGGCACTTTGAATGAATTCGGAAAGATTCTTCATTTTAGGAAAACCCGTCTTAAAATATAAAAAAACCAGGGGCTCGATAAAACCCTTTAAAATTTATGTAATGGTTTCTTATTGTTCACTACGGGCATTCTTTATATCTCGAAAATGAGATTTCAACAACCTATTCGGACAAAATAACGAAAATATTGCTTTTAGGCAGAGAGTTTCAGTTTTGGGCACATATATTGTTAAGGAAAACTCTTAAAACGAAAGAGGAGTTTGCCATGTTTTTGAAGAATTTATGCGATTTGAGTTTGACAAGTCGGGAGATGGGAAAAGTCTGTTTTATTGGGTCACATTGTGAAAATGACATAATTGTCGAAGGAGTCTCTGCAAGAAACACACGTATCGAAAAAAGAGGTGAAGATTATTTTATAAAAGATTTAGGGGGCCCTTATGGCACATTTTTAAATGAAGTGCGCATAAAAGAAAGCCTCTTTAAAGAAGGTGATGTATTAAGAGTTGGTGAAAGTGAGTTCTTGCTTTGTTCTCAGATTCCGAAAGACTACGCCACAGATGAAAAAATACTAAAAAGTCATAATCCATTTTGGGATAAAAGGCTTCAAGCGTTACCCAAAATTGCGATTCGCGATTTGCCGGTATTAATTTTAGGACCATCGGGCACAGGGAAAGAATTGATTTCACAAGCCATTCATCGGTACTCGCTTCGTAATTTGGGTCCCGTATTTACTGTTAATTGTAGTGCTTTGACTGAGAGTTTAGCGGAGAGTGAATTGTTTGGCCATATCAAGGGTAGTTTTACAGGGGCAACCCAAGACCGCAAAGGTGCCTTTGAGGCTGCAAGAGGAGGAACGCTTATTTTAGATGAAATTGGTGATTTGCCATTGTCTCTTCAGCCCAAGTTATTAAGAGCCTTAGAAAATAAAGAAATTAGACCCGTGGGATCAGATAAGACGGTTTCTACGGATGTGCGTATTGTTGCCTGTACTCATCAGGATTTAAAGAAAAAAATTAAAGAAGAGAAGTTTCGTCTTGATTTATACTATAGGCTCAACGTGATTCAGATTTCAATTCCCCCTCTTTGTCAACGCATGGAAGATTTTGAAAAAATTCTTTTTGAATTTGCAAGAGAAGCAAGAATCAAATTTTTGCCAGAGAGTATTGAAAAAATGAAAAGTTATTCTTGGCCAGGAAATATTCGAGAGCTTAAAAATTTTGTTCAACGGGCAAAGGCACTTCATTCTGAGCAGCCCATAGATGCCGCTTTAACCCAGGAGTTGCTAGCGGAGGGACATCTGGGTGGGGCAATGTCAGTGCCCTTAGATCCCATCACAACGGCATCGGTATTTTCACAAGTTTCTCAATATGGCTTGGGATCAGGCAAAAAATCAAAAAATATTATCAAGCAAATAGAAAGAGATTTGATTCAAGAGAGACTTATTTATTATCATGGGAACCAAAGAAGGGTTTCAAATGATCTTGGAATTCCAAAGAGTACACTCCATGACAAAATTAAAAATTATAAAATTGATGTTGAGGAGTTGTTAAGCCGGAATTTTTCAAAGCCTTTTAGGGCTTCAGAAGAAGTGTTTTAAAATAAATATCTTTGATCCGACCTGTACTAAGAACAAGGTTAAGTTCGCGCTTCATTTTTTGCTTCCAGATGTGCTTTCCTTCTTCTGTGAGAATTTGATCATATGTGAGACCTTCGCAAAACCTTTGGAGATGGTCTTGTAGTTCTTTTTCACGCTTACGAACCTCGATCGAGGCTTCTTCATTGTCGGTTCGAACATAAAGATCAAAGGCGATCATTGGATTTTGTGTGGACTGCTTGCTGGGGCGAATGTTTACAACAATTTTACTGATCTGTACGATAAACTGTGGCGCCAGGAGATCGTTATTATAACGAATGACTTCAACGTCTGCAGGATAAAGAACTTTGCTATCCGCCACATCTGTAAAAGTTGTGACATAGGGGAGCTTCCAAAACTTTTTCCAGTGCGGGGCCGTCTTGTAAATAACAAAGGTGAGGGCGGCAAGACTTAGGCAGGTGAAAATTTTTAACCAACCCAAGGCGCCGAGTTTTGTTATAGTTGATTTTATTTTGATAACGAAAGGATTTTTAAAAATAGAAACAATAATAGTCAAAATGGCAGAGATGATTTTTTTAAGAGTGATAAGCCATTTGGGTGGCTCTGGCGGAGGAGTCTGTGGGGGTGCTGAGGGTGTCTTGGCTGGGACTTCTTTTTTTTCGCTCATGGACTTAGCTTAAAGAGATTTTAACGTGTTGTCCAGCCGACAACGCGTCCACCTTCGAAATAAACGTAGCGTTCTTCGATTTGAAATCCTTCTGGAGTTTGAACGGGAACAGAAAACTTCCATCTTTCGTTTTCAAAGCGTTCTTGTCCGGAGATATCAACAGAGTCGGGGTCTCCCCAGCTGTCTCGAACGGCTTCTTTGTTCATTCCAAGAGTGATGTCATTTTGTTCGATAAGAGTCTTTAGCTCTTGGCTATATTTTTCTGGATTATCAGAAAGATTTTTTTCTTGGGCCCAGCGTTCGCGTGCAGCAAGGTTATCAAGTTGGAGAAAATTTATTCTTTCTCCCTCAGACATATAAGGTTTATAACGTAAATACTGCGAGCGTTCAGCGGAGTTATTCAGTTCACTCTCAAGATTTTTGCGATACATTTGTTGGCTATTGGGTGTTCGAAGGGAGGCGGGAGATCTTTCTGTTGTTTGTGTAGGCGCTAGATCAGCTAGGGAAACTTCTCTTGACCCATAATAAGAACCATCGGCATAGCCACTTTGAGTACTTCGTTGAATACTCGTGCAAGAGGTTAAAATGGCTATGTAAGAAACAGCAAAAAATATAAATAATAGATTCTTCATAATCCCTCCTGGATTCAAAAGCTTTATCGGCTCAGAATGAAACAATGTTGAGACTTCTTTAAAAACTCGACAAAGGTTTGATTATGAAGAAAAGAGCAGCAAAATTAGTCTAGACTTTTGTCATGGGTTTTCTTTATCAGCCAAAAAAGAATTCTTAAACTCCTAGCATTTCTGTATATTTATAGCAGGCATAAGGAGTTTTTTTCATCATGAAATTCATCAAGGGCCGCGTGGTTTTTCTGGTTGCAGGTTTGGGGATCTTTTTTATTACCTCCACCACTTACTCTGCAAAAATACAGTTTCCAACTGAAGAGCTTGCAAGCGAGTCTGTTTTACCAAAGTTTGATAATCCTGTTCCCGTAAGAAACAGAAGTGTTGTCACTCAAAAGCACTTTGATATCACGGGGTTTTATGGTTGGACTCTTAATGATGCCTTTGCAAAATCAGATAGTTTGGGTGGAATTTTTACTTATCATTTTAATGAAATCCATGGTGTGCAATTTTATTATGCGAAATTATCGGGGCAAGAAAACGGTTACCCGCAACAAATTTATGATCAGACAGGACACGCAACAAATATTATTGGAAAAACGGCAAAGCCAGAGTCGACATATCTCCTGGCATATCAGGTCACACCTTTTTACGGCAAACTAAGCATTACCAAGCAAGGTGTTTTGAATATGTCCATTTACGGCACTCTTGGTGCAGGTTCTTATCAGTTGGTGGGTTCGAGCACATCGGCTCTGAGTGCAGGACTTGGCACAAAATTTTATTTTACAAATAGATTGAGTTTACGCGCAGATTATCGTTTTTTCTTTTATAACGCCAGAGATCCCATAGATGAAATTCATGGCAAAAGAGCTCAGATTAATTCCTTGCTGGCAATTGGATTGGGGATTCTTCTATGAGGGATTTAAAGATTATTCTGGGTATTCTCTTTTTATCTATCATGATAAGCCCTTCGTTTGGTCGTGCAGAAGCGGTTACGCGAGAGCCTTCATCTGAAGATAGTTATGAATCAGAAATCGCTAAGGGAGATCAAACAAAACAATTAGATCAGGAATTAAATTCGCGTGTAGAGACTGCAGAAGAAGTTCGAATCAATAAAATTTCTGAGCTTGATAAACTTGTGCCTTTTCAGGATATAGCCGTCATTCAAAAAAGATATTTGCCAAAAACAGGTCGCTTTGAGCTTTATCCTAATATTGGCATGGTGACGAATAATCCATTCTTTTTTTCGGGAATGTTTCAGGTGCGTGGTGCTTATGCCCTTACAGAAAAATGGGCGATCGAGGGCATTGCTTCACTTTTTACCAATACAAAATATAAAGTAACTAAGGATTTGAAAGATCATTACAATGTTGATACCGAGAGCCACATTTTAACCAAGGGCTATTACGGATTAGATCTTAGGTGGAGCCCTGTTTATGGAAAAATGGGGATGTTTAATAATGGAATTTTGCCATTTGACCTTTATTTTTCATTTGGTGGTGGAAAAATGCAAACCAATCAATCCACAAGTCCATTTGTTATTCATACGGGAATGGGACAAATATTTGCAATTAAGAAGTGGATGGCCTTCCGTTGGGATTTATCAGGCTATTTTTATTCGAGTGAGACAAAAGCAACGGCAACGGGAGCATCCGCTAAAGAGAGTTTTCAAGATATTCATTTGGGTTTGGGTTTGAGTTTTTTCTTTCCTGAAGCAAAGTATAGGTAGGAAGAGATGAAAAATATGAAAGTAAAAAAAGCACTGCTCCTTAGTCTCATGATGGCTCTTGCTTTGGTTCTTGCAAATGGCAGCGATGCACAGGCGCAAACAAATAAGAAAAAAGTAGTAAAAAAAGCGGTAAAGAAGTTATCTCCCCAGCAAAAGACAACAAACTTAAAAAGAGCGCCAGTTGTTTCACAAAAAAAGAGTACGCCAACGTATTCAGGTGGATCGCCAGCTGAGCTACAGGCAGCTCTCAATCTTGCTAAGCAAGGCAGATATGAAGAGGCGTCGTTAAGCCTTTTTAACTTGAGTCGTTCACCTCGTTTTGAAAGAGAGCGAATGCAGATAAAGTACCTTTTGGGGCTCATGCTTTTTGATATGAAAATGTATCAAACTGCAGCTTTTCAATTTGTAGATGTTGTTCGAGACGGAAATAGCAATTATATAAAAAAATCCCTAGAGAAACTTTCTCTGGCTGCAGATAAATTGGGAGATGTTACACTTTTAAATTATGCCCTTTCAAAAGTACAATTAAGTGATTTTCCGGCTGCAAGTCAGGATATGTTAAGATATCGCATTGGTGAGTATCAATTTCGCAACA
>JBDHWX010000104.1:0-6888 GCA_039810365.1 Bdellovibrionales bacterium
GTTCTGAGTTAAAGCCAATACGTTCCGGAGCAGTTCAGCTTAAAGATTCTTATGTGGAGATTTTAAGTGATGAACTTTTTTTGTTAAACGCTCATATTAGTAGTTACAAGGCATCGAGTTACAATAATCATGAGCCCGAACGCAAGAGAAAGCTTTTGATGAGTCGTGCTGAAATTAAGAGGCTGCATTCAAAGGTAAAAGAAAAGGGATATTCTATTGTTCCACTTAAAATGTATTTTAAAAATGGTTTTGTTAAAATTGAGATTGCTTTTGTTAAAGGAAAGAAAGCTTTTGATAAGCGAGAAACTATTAAGAAGCGAGATGTGAATCGGGAGATTTCGAAGTCTCTAAAGAAGACGCGCTGATTTGCGCTTCTTTTTCTTGTATCATATCATCGATTGCTTTCATTCCATTTGGGTCCTTTAAATAAAAGCGAATGTTTTCTAATTTTTTAATATCAAAAGAATTTTGTGCGCGAAGAGTCTTATAAAGATAATTGTAGTGTTGAATAAGATCGTGGAACTCATCTTCTTGCCTAATATGAAGAGGCTTTTGGCGAAGGTTGCCCTTTGTGGTATTCATCATATGTCTTCTGAGGGCTAGTAAAGGGCCGACCATGCGAAATGTGAGGCGGATTCCAAAGTAAAAATGAAAAATAAGAAGAGTCATAAGGGAGAATATAAAAAATCCAGTAATCCATCGTTCTTCTTGAGCGAGATGCTGGACGATATCGGGACTAATGCTATAGGCAAGGCTTAAGAAAATATCATAGTTTTGGTGGAGAAAATAATAAGTTGGTCCACCAACGATAAGAGCACTCATAATGGCAGAGGTCACAAGATAAGTTGTGTACTTGAGCTGAAAGTCGCGGTTAATGAGGTATTGAAACCTAGCTGACCCTTTTAACATATGCTTTTATTATAAGATGTTGTTTTTAAAAAAAAATTTTTCTAGAATAAAACATGGAAAGATTGTCTAAAGTCTGAGGAAAAAATGATCAAAAATATTCTATTCATTAGTCGTGTTGGGATTCTGGCGTTTCTGGGAATATCTTGTAGTACACCGTCTGTTCGTAATAACGAAATTAGTCTCAAGGCAGATCGAAGTGCGCTACAAGAGTTTCGCCAAGACATTTCGGATTCTACAAAAGAGGAAAATGATTTTGTGGCTCTCGTTTTAAAAGACATGTCGGACCTTAAGCTCACGCCCTCAGAAGTACGGGATCGTTATAATCGTGAGGTACGAAAGACTAGGGAAAAGTTTACGAGAAATCAAAAAAAGGCCAGGGAGCAATTTAACTCTCAAGAAAAAAAGAACAGAGAGAAATTTTTGGCAAATTTAAAGTCAGAAAGAGAGAGTTTTATTGCAGGCAAGCCAAAGTCTAACGAGTCGTCTTATTTTTTTCAGGAACAAAATAACAAGAGACAATCTTTTTTTCAGGATCAATCAGATGCACGCAGAGATTTTGATTCTGAAATGAGCCAAATTCGAGACGATTTTAATGAAGATATGAGATTAAAACAAAAACAATTTGATGATGCTTATCGTGAATACTCCAAGGAGTATCAGGACAAAATAAAAGAAAAAAGAGAAATAGAAAAAAATAAGATTAAAGCACAAGAATCTGGATCGGCGGCGTCCTATCAAAATGGGCGGTTGGACCAAATGAATATGCAAAATTCACAGGAACCTTCGGGTGTGAAAATGAGTTATCCAGGGCAAGAACAAGACCTTCAGGAACTCCGTAATATGAAGGCGGGACAACGTCAGCAATTAGGGACAGATGGAGAGTAATATGAAAGTCGCCATCTTGGGAGCAAGTCATAAGCCTGATCGTTATTCTTTTAAAGCCAATCAAATGCTACAAGAATATCACCATGAGGTTTTTCAAATTTTTAAAGACCAAAAGTTAACAGAATTGCTAGGACAAGGTATTGATACATTAACCCTTTATGTAAATCCGCAAATCTTAGAAAAAGAATTGAACGATATTGTTGCACTGAATCCCAGACGGGTTATTTTTAACCCGGGCACAGAAGATAAAAGAATTGAAAAAATGTTACAGAATAAAGGAATACACGTTGTTGAGGCCTGTACTCTGGTTCTTTTAAGAACAAGCCAATTTGATAAAGCCTAACTTTTTTTTGTTGATTTTGTAATACGTTTAAAACTTTTTTGTCTTGTTTTTTGAGTTGTTTTATCTGGATCATCAAAAACTTTAGCAACTTGTTCCCGAGTTAAAAGACGGTAATCACCTTTTTCAAGATTGCCGAGCATAAGAGAGCCGATAGCCACTCGTTGTAGTTTTAAAACGTCGTATCCAAGTTTTGAAAACATTTGACGAATTTGTCGATTAACCCCTTGAGTGATGGTGATACGATACCAAGTGTGTTTGGTATCGCTACGACGCAATTTTTCAAGAGAGCGCGCGCGGACCTTTCCTCCCACGATAGTGACTCCAAGTAACAATTTTTTAAGCTTCTCAGGGTCAGGAGACCCTTCGATTTTGACTTCATAGGTTTTGGGAATGTCATTTTTGGGGTGCATCACTTGGTTAGCAAAATCACCATCATTTGTAAAAAGTAAAAGCCCTTCAGAGTTCCAATCTAGGCGCCCTACTGGAAAAACTTTGGTTGGAAGACTTTCAAGATAATCGGCGACGGTCCTGCGATCTTGCGGGTCATTCATTGTTGTGACAACAGATTTTGGCTTATGGAACATAACGTAGATATAGTCTTGTACGTGGATGGCTTTGCCGCGTACTTTAATAATATCTTTTTGAGGGTTAATTTTTGTACCCACTTCGGTAACAACTTTACCGTTGAGTTGAACCACACCGATTTCTATAAGTCGATCTGCAGATCTTCGAGAGCATACTCCGGCTTGAGAGAGGAATTTGTTGAGGCGAACGAGGCTTTTGTCGTTTGAGGAATCCACAGAGTTTGTCCTTTATTTTCTATAAGATTTTGAATGTCCTTTAACAGAACATCTAATACCTTGTCATCGATAAAGATATTATCTAGGGCATTTTTACCACGGACGTAGGCTTTTTGAGCAAGCTCAAGGCTTCCCTTGAGATCTTTGCGAAGAAAATCAATTGTTTGCTCAAGGACTTGTATTAACTCTAAGTAGAGAGGTTCGCTGGAACGATCTATGAAAAATCTTTCTATTCGTTTCACAGCATAGAGGAGCTGCGGTTCTTGGTGGAGTTCATGAATTTCAATGCGTCGATAATTTTGGAATGTATAGCCTCGGATAAGATCACCAGAAATGATATTGTTTTTGCTCACAAACTTAGCCGTAATAAATGGTGAGACTTGGACCATTTGTGTATTCTGAGTTGAAAGTTCGAGTTTCTTTGTATACTCAATTTTTCTGTTGAGATTGAGTGGGGTCAGTTGGCCTTCTGTGATGTAAGCTGTATCATCAAAAGAGAGTACGGTGACATTTCCTTGAGGATGGATAATAACTGCGTGGGCCATGGCGCCTTTATCAGAAAAAATTCGAAATTGGGTTTGCGGCTGAATTTGGGAAATATATTGTTTAATGACTTCTAGTTGGTCAAACTTGTTTTGTATTTTGATAATCTGAAGTTTATCACATCGGATGAGGGAGCTCCAGAGAGGATTTTTGATTTCTGTTCCTAAAAACTTTTCAAGTGTTTCGTGAGTTTCTTGGCTGAGTTCCAAAATATTTTTTTGCCAGTGTTCAAAGCTTAAAGCCTTTAAATAGAACCTTTTCATAATTTCTGGGGTTAGAGGTAAGTTGTGATCTGTAAAATTACGAATAAAATTATAAAGGCTGAGAATGGCAGGTCTAGTTTGGGGATTTAAGAGCAAAAGGAATTTACCAAGATCGGCATTTGTTCGCATAATACTATGATAGCGATGAGACTTTTGTGGAGTCTATTAAAAACGGTCTAGCTAAAAGTCTAGATTCTTATGTAGGCAGAATCAGGCGGAGGAAATATGGAAAAAAGATTACATCCAGTTTTTCAAGAGAAAACACAACAAACGCGTATTCAAACACAGTTTGATCCAACTCCAGAAAGTCTTACGGGGCAGCTACAAAAAAAGGATTTGAGTGCAGATCCCAAACTCCAAGAGGCTCTCAATGAACAGCAACTTAAGATAAATCGTTTTTCACAAAGACTTCATAATACAGAAATGCGGATGGAAATTTTTACAGAGGAGATGCGGACTCAGATAACAAAAATATCGAGTCGCTTTAATGAGGTGGGTCTTAATCATACGAAAATAGAATCCATGATTGAAAGACACAATAGTATTCTACATGCCTTTGAAAAAAGAATAAATCAAATGGTTAAGCTTCTCGAAAATTCTCAGACGCAGCTTTTAACAACTCAAGCCGCTCTTGAAGATGCACGACGTGAGATTATGAAGTTAAAAAAACTCTAGATTGTGTTCTGGTACTTAATTGGTCTGAGTTATCTTAAGCTTTTCAAGGCGCTTTAAGAACTCACTTGGAGGCTCATAACCAGTTAGAGTGAGATCCTGTCTTACGGTTCCATCGGGTTCAATAAAGATGATCGTCGGTAAACCTATAATCCCATATTTTTGTAACAAGGGAGTCACTTGTGGGGTTTCATTTGTTGCGTTGACCTTTAATAAGGTGGCACTCGAGAGCTTACTTTTGACCTCTATATTTGAAAAGGTATAGCGTTCTAGCTCGTGGCAGGCCTCACACCATTCGGCCCAGAAATCAAGAATGATTGTGTTTTTTCCATAGCTATTATTAAAAAGTTCCTCACTGTAATTTTGCCATTGGGATGAAGAGACTTTGTGTGTTGAGTTCATTTGAAACCATCTTTTTGTGATGGGATACATGTAATAAGCTGCCATCAAAATTAAAATGATTCCGAAAAAGCGCTTCACTCGAATCATCCACGGGCCAGATTTGGGAAGTTTTCCGAGATGCTGGCTGAAAGTTCCCATAATAATAAAAATCATCCCAATGCCTATGGCGTATGTGAACAAAAGGGTAAGTCCAAAGAAAAGATTTTGGCTTTGGGCCACGTAAGCAAGAAGAGCAACAAGAACAGGGCTGACGCAAGGACTTGCAACGACTCCGGTAATCATTCCTGAGATATAGGCGCCGACATAATTTTGTGAGATTTTTTTATTTCCAAACTTGGAGCGTATAAAAAGTGGAATTTGAATCTCGTAAAGATCAAACATGCTGAGCGCCATAAGGATAAAAATAAAAGAGATTGTGGAAATAACATAAGCGTTAGACATGATACTGCCAAAGAGGCTTCCGGTTTGTGCAGCAAGAATTCCTAATAGTGAATAGGTTGTGGCAATGCCATGTACATAAATTACACTAATCCAAAATCCACGCCACTTTGTTTGCCCAACCGTTTGTGAGCCTAGGATAGAAAGAGTAATGGGAATCATGGGAAAAATGCAGGGGGTAAAGCTTGTCAAAATTCCCGCAAAGAAAACGAACAAAAAGGCGAGAAGAGATTTACTTTGAATTAAATCAGAAACATTAATTTGCCCGATGAGGTCGGCAGCAGAAAGTGTGGATGAAGAGGCCTTTGTCACCTCAATGGGCTGTTCAAGAATCTTGTGTACGGGAAGAAGGCAAAAGTCTTCTGTGCATGCTTGGTATGTAAAATCAAATTTGATTGTTGTTTCGTTTTTAAAATTTAAATTTTTTAAAATGATCTTAATATCAAGATCGGCGCGTTCCTGCATTCCAAGACGATTTTTCTTAGAAAATTTGTCGTAGAACTTCACAACGGGTTTTACTTGGAAGCTTTCAACCTGTACGGCTTCTTGAGGTGAAACTACCTTAACCTGAAACATATCTTGATAAGCATGGTATTTTTCTGGAAGAGCTAATCCCCAGCGTATGTTAAAAGATTGTAATCCGTTGATTTGCAGTTTCTCTGTTAAGGGCTGAGCCTTGAGAGGGTCTTTGGGGATGTCAACGCCTCGACCAAGGTTGGGAAAAAAGACGAGAGTAAAAAATAGAATCGAAAGTTTGAGTGTTAATTTGTGTTTCATAAGATTTCTTGTAAAGTTCTTTGATTCAAACCTTATACAATAGTATCGACATATTTGTCTAAGGTCTAGATCAGAACTTTTACCTTTAAGCGTCACCGTATTCCACCGAAGAGAGAACTAGAGGTGATCTTATGGGTTTTATTGGATTAATGGTTGTGCTGGGCATGGTGTTCGGTGGATATGTTCTCCACGGTGGACAAATGCATATCATGATTCAGCCAACAGAAATCATGGTGATTTTTGGAGCAGCATTGGGTGCCGTTATTGTGTCATGTTCTCCTGCCACAATTAAGATGATGATTTCAATGACAATTCGAGCACTCACGGGTGGAGGCACAAAAAAATCTGACTATATAGAATTGTTACAAATGATGTTTCGTTTGTTTCAAGTTTTTAGAAAAGATGGCCCGCAGGCAGTAGAAAAGCATATCGAAGATCCCATGAACTCTGAAATTTTTAAAGCCTATCCCTCCTTTATCAAGAACCACCATGCTGTTGATTTTTTGTGTGACACCATGAAGATCACTCTTTCGGCAGACCTTTCTCAATATGATGTTGATGATCTATTGGATCAAGATATTAAAGTTATTCACGAAGAAGAGCATCTTGCTCAGGGAACTGTTGCCAATATTGCCGACGCCATGCCCGGTCTTGGTATCGTGGCTGCGGTTCAAGGTGTGATCTTAACAATGGGTAAATTAACAGAAGGAACAGAAGCCATCGGTCATTCGGTTGCGGGCGCTCTTGTGGGAACGTTCATGGGAGTGTTGGCTGCGTATGGAATTTTTGCGCCCCTTGCACAAAAATTCAAAGAAATATTGATGCTGACGGCAGATATCTCAAAGTGATTAAAGCA
>JBDHWX010000105.1:0-6856 GCA_039810365.1 Bdellovibrionales bacterium
CTTGCTATCCAACAAGGAATGAAAACCCTTCGAGATGATGGTGTTAAAAAAGTTTTAATGGGCATTACCACTATTGAAGAACTTTTAGCCAATACCCAAGTCGACGAGTAAAAATCTTTTTTGAATCATTGCAAAAAATGATCTTATTTCTAGGCGAAATAGATATCTTTATGTCATAATTTCTTTATGCCTGTTTTTGAATACCGAGGAATGGATAAGACTGGAAAAGCTGTAAGAGGTTTTGTTGACTCTGATAATCAACGAACCGCTCGTCTTAAGCTTAAGAGAGATGGCATTTTTATTACAGAGCTATCAAACAAACAAAAAATTAAGACACAAAAATCGACTTCAAAAAAAACATTTTCCTCCCGTGTTGGCGTTCAAGATATGTCCATGATGACAAGACAGCTTGCTACACTTATTAAAGCCAACATCCCTTTAGTCGAAGCTCTTCAGGCCGTTTCTGAGCAAGTCGAAAATGAAACACTCAAGCAAGTCGTTTCTGATCTTCGCAACAATGTCAACGAAGGTGCCCAGCTTCACAAATCTCTTCGCAAATATCCCCAGATTTTTAACAATATTTACGTTTCCATGGTTGAGGCAGGCGAGGCCTCTGGAACATTAGATATTATTTTATTAAGACTTGCTGAGTTTACAGAAGCACAAAACGAATTGAACACCAAAGTTCGATCGGCCATGCTCTATCCCGTTATCATGTTCTTTTTCACCATGGGAATGCTTATGATGCTTTTTGTGTTTGTTATACCAAAAGTCACTCAGGTTTTTGAAACTGCTGGTAAACAATTACCCTGGTACACAGAACTTGTTATTAATATCAGTGGTGTTATGGTCAACTACTGGCACATTGTGATCGTTGGGGGCATTGCTCTCTTTTTTATGTTTCGTAGTTGGAAAAATTCACCAAGTGGTAGCGATCAATGGGATGCCATTGTTTTAAAACTTCCTGTTGCAGGAAAAATGTCCCGAATGATTGCTGTCAGTAGATTTACAAGAACCCTATCTACACTTCTTGCCGGTGGTGTTCCCATGCTCCAGGCCATGGATATTGTAAAAAATGTGGTGAGTAATGCCGTCCTTGCAAAAGCCCTAAGTGAAGCTCGGGAAAACATATCAGAGGGAGAATCTATTGCAGGCCCTTTAAAAAAATCAGGAGAATTCCCTCCCCTTGTGATTACAATGATCAATATTGGTGAAAAAACAGGCGAACTTGAAAGCATGCTCACTCAAGTCAGCGATGCCTATGACTTTCAAACCAAGACTCAAATTCAAGGGCTTGCAAGTGTTCTAGAGCCTCTCATGATCATTCTTATGGGTGGTATTATCGGAATGATTGTTTTTGCCATTATGATGCCAATTATCGAGATGTCTCAGGGAGCACTCTAATATAAAACTAGACTGAGATTTTCGCAACGAGTCGTTTTCTGACTTTTCGTTTTCTATAATTTGAACTGTGCTATGATGAGAACTTCATTATATATTTTATTATCCCTTTATTAAGAGAAAGGCTACCACCATGCTAGAATCCAAATTTCAAAATCGACTCCTTAAAAGCCAACAAGGTATGACTCTTATTGAAATTCTCATTGTACTTGCCATTATCGCAAGTATTGCAGCCTTTATTTATAATGGTGTTTTCAAAAATGCGGAAAAAGCCAAAATCCAAGAAACCCGTATCGTTATGGGCAAAATTAGCCAAGCCTTACAGCTTTACTATGTTGATTGTAACAAATATCCAAGCTCACTTGAGGGGCTTATGTCCAATACCGGCGGTGACTGTCCCAATTTCGTTCAGCCTTACCTAGATAAAATTCCAAAAGATGGATGGGGACGCGAGTTTTACTACGAATCTTCTGGTGGAAATTTTTCTTTAAAATCTCTTGGTAAAGACGGAAACGAGGGAGGAGCAGGTGCTAATGCTGATATCTCCTCTGAGGATCTTGAGAAGTAATAGGTCTTCGTGACATCTCTTAAAAAAGCCTGATAAAATCCAAAGAATGAGGAGACAATCAGGCTTTACCCTTATTGAAATTCTTATTGTCATGGTTATCATAGCTGGGCTTGTTACCTTTGCAATCCCAAGAATTTCACCTATTGATCGTTTACGTTCGGTTGTTCGAAAATTTGCAGTATTCACCAGACAAACGCAAACAGCTGCAAGACTGACTGGCAATGTCCACCGCATGGTGATCAGTATTCCATCAGATGAAAAAAAGCAGGCTTCTTTTTGGGTTGAAGTCGCCTCTTCAAAAACAGCCACCACAACTCTCACCAATGAGACCGACAAAGAAAAAAAAGAAGGCCAAGAAACAAGTGAAACTGGATACGCACTTGAAGGTAAAATTTCAAAAAATCCAGTTGTGCTGCCGGATAATTTTTATTTTGAAGATATTCAATTTTCAGATAAACAAAAAGTCACAACGGGGAAAGCCTATATCTATTTTTTCCCACAAGGCTTTGTTACAAAAGCGGCCATTCATATTACCAATAAAAAAAGTCTTCACTGGACAATTGTCATTAATCCCCTCACGGGTGTCAGCTCCGTTTTAGATCAGTATAAAAATTTTGGAGATTTGCAGTGAAGAATCAAAATGGTTTTACTCTTATTGAGGTTCTCTTGGCGACAATGGTTCTAGCTGGTGCTCTCATTGCTCTGACCTCAAGCTGGAGTGGAACACTTTCTTCTTTTCAGAGATCAGAAAAAATCCAAATTATTACCTCGCTTCTTAAAAGCAAATCTGCTGAACTTGAAATTAAATATTCACAACTTGGTTTTTCTGAAATTCCAGAAAGCGAAGAGGGTGACTTTGGCAAAGAGTTCCCAGATCTTTCGTGGACAAGTGAAGTCAAAGACCTTGAATTCCCCGATCTCACAGGCCTTATCGTTCAACAAAAAGGCAGCGAAGATGAAATGACTCTTTCTATGGTCAAACAAATGACCGAATACTTTTCTAAAAATATTAAAGAACTTAAAATTACTATTTCTTGGGCACTCAAAAAAAAGACGGCCAAATATTCTATTACAACTTATATCGTCAATTACAAGGGCGGTCTTCCCATGGGGGGAGGGCAATGAAGAAAAATTCAGGCTTTACTCTCATTGAAGTTCTAATTGCCATGACAATTCTTGCTTTCTTAACTGTTTCTGTTGTACAGACGATTCGTCGAGGTGTTGATTTTAAAAAGAAAATTCAAAGCAACATTGATGAAAGAACCACTCTGAGTTCTGCCATGCGTATGATTGAAAGAGATATAAATCTTGCCTTTCACTATCAGGATATTTCTAAAGAAGTTTTAACACAGTTAAAGCAGTCCGGAGTTTCAAAGCCAGGAGGAACAGGAACTCCGGGTAGCACAGATGGTTCCGGTGACCAAGGAGGAACAGGTCGACCAGGCGGAACTCCACCGGGAGGGACTCCACCTAGTGGAACTCCTCCGACTAATCCCTATCAAGATATTAAGGTTCGAGACATTCCTAATTATACAGCTTTTATTGGAGATAAAAATTCTCTTCATTTTACCAATCTCAACAATATTTCTTCTCAGGGAGATCAAAACTATGGAGATCAAGAAGAAGTGGGCTACTTTGTAAAAAGCTGCAAAAGTCTTGATGGAAAAAACACAAGTGATTGTCTTTGGCGAAGGTCTTCTCCCATCGTTGACGATGATGTCACCAAGGGTGGTAACGAAACCGTGCTCTTAGAAGACGTAAAACGTTTTGAATTGCGATATTTTGGTAAAGAAAAAGAAGACTGGGTAGATCACTGGCATTCTGATGGTAAAGAAGACGCCGCACTTAAAAATAAATTCCCCCAAGCTGTTGAAGTTACGATTACGCTTGAAAAAAATAAAAAAGAGACTTCGGCCATTCGAGTTATTCCCTTACGATTTCCCAACAACCAAGAACCTCGGGGTGATCCTCAACAGGGCACAGGACAAAAACCATGATTTTTCGTAAAAATAAAAATCAAAAAGGAATTGCTCTTTTACTTGCACTTTTTTGTGTCATGATTATTTCATTTCTTGCCGTTGAAATCAGCTTTGATACAACCGTTGAATATGTTCTTTCAAGTAAAGAATATTCTCGAGAAAAAGCCTATGCGGCAGCACGTGCAGGTGTTGAGCTTTCTCTTTTGCGTTTACAGTTGTTTAAAAATATTACAGCACAATATGGAAAACAACTTGAGGGACAACAAGCCATTACTCAAATGATTTGGGGTTTTCCTTTTTCTTGGCCGCCTGCTATTCCCAAAGAGGCTTCTATTGTTGAAAAAGATCAGATCACAGAAGCAACAACAAATTCTTTAATGGATGCTCGTTATGCCACAACGATCTCTTCTGAGGGCTCAAAAATTGATATCAACGATCTAGACTCTCCCTCAAAATCATTAAGGGATGCCACGAAACAAGAAATCTTGCAAATTTTTGAAAACAGAAAACAAAGTGATAGCCAGTGGGCTGATAAGTATCGAACAACTAATTTTGAAGAGCTTGTTAATAATATCGCAGATTGGATCACCGAAGGTAATGCTAGTCTCAATGGCGGAGATAAAAAATCAAAATATTCTAATTTTAATAAAGATGGAGAAGATGAAATTCCACCCAATAGACCTTTTCAAACTCTTGATGAATTGAAGATGGTCGCAGGTATGACAGAAGATTTATTTCAAATGCTTTTACCTTCAATCACGGTTTACGGCATTAAGGCCATCAATGTGAATCAGGCCGCAGCCGACACTCTAAGAGCCATTGATCCTCTTTTAAATAATGACGACATTCTTTCTAAAGTTTTAGAAAGAAGAAGTAACCCCGACAAAGGTGGACCGTTTCGAGATGAAAAGGATCTCTTAAGCTTTATTGGAGCTAACGAAAATAATTTTAATCCAACAAAAATCCCACTTTACTTTGGTAACGAATATAACTTTCGTATTCATTCTGTTGGGGAATATGGCAATGTTACCCGAGAAATTATAGCCATCGTTTATGATGTGGATGCTGTCCAAAAACAACTGAAAACTGTCATTGATCAAGACATCAAAAATCAAAACCCTAACCAAAATCAAAACCCTAACCAAAATCAAAATCCACAACAGGGACAGCAAAATCAAAATCAGCAGCAGCAGCAGCAGCAACAACCCCCAACTCAACCATCTGAAAAACCAAGAGTTGTCTATTGGTGGGAAAACTAAGTCCTTGGTCTAGGCTAGATCTCTTAAATTTAAGAGTTGCAATTGATAAAAATCTCTCATTAAGAGAAAATATGAAAGATACTTTTGTACTGACATCTTCAGTACTTACAGCATGAGGTTAAACATTGAGAAGCGTTGGTATCGATATCGGAAGTCTCAGCATAAAGGTTGCAGACGTTGAACTTGTTGGAAGATCTTTAATTTTAAGAGATTTCTTAGAGGTTCCCTATAGCCTTGACATCACAATGGACAAAAAAATCCAAGTTTTAGAAAGCCTCAGACGTGTAGCGGCACACTATGATCCAAGTACCACAAAGTTTGTTGTTGGAATCTCACAAGATCGTATCAGTGTCCGTAAAAAACCTTTTCCTTTCCGTGAAAAATTAAAAATCCTAAAAAGTCTTCCTTTTGAACTTGAAGACGAAATCCCTTTTGATCAGGCCCGTGCCATATACGATGTCAAACTTATAAAGTACGCAAAAAATTTTAGTGATGTATTGGCTTGTGCTACTCCAAATAAGTACATCGAAGAAATTTTACAAATCACAAACGATGCTGGCATTGACCCCGATATTATTAGTACGGATGGCTTTGCTCTTGCCAATCTTTTTACAAACTGGTGGCTCCCCCCGCCAGAAGCCGATTCTCTCACCTCGAACTCTGTCATGGTGGAGACATCAGAAAGTGGAGCCGAGCCACACCCGGTTGCAAGCTCTGACCTTTATCTGCATTTTGGACACAGCAAAACAATTCTTTTTGTTTTACAGAATCAATATCTTATCGAAACTCGTTGTATCAATGTTGGAGGGCTTGAGATCGTCAAGGCAATTCAAAAAACTTATGGTATTTCTTATGCCGATGCACTCAAGGGCCTTCAGGAAAAAGGATTTATTCTCACAAAAAACGATGGCGCAAGTAAAGATCAAATATCTTTTTCTAATACGATTCAAGGGGCTCTTGAACCTCTTCTTCTTGAAATCAAAAAGACAATGCTTGAACTTGAGAGCCAAAACAATATCTCAATCCAGAATATTCTCATCATGGGCGGCGGCTCTCATCTTATCAACATGACCCCCTACCTGACGCAAAAATTAGGGGTTATAACGAACCCTCTCAGTTATCTCACTAATGGCATTAAAGTTTATGCCCAACAAACACCGAGCCTTGAAAAAAATTCTGCCGTAGCTGTCGGACTTGCCATTGAAGGTTTGAAAAGACCTAAAAATCCTGCCATTAATTTTAGAAAGGGCCCCTATGCCAAAGATGGAGCCTCTCTTTCAAGCTTTTTCCAAAAATGGAAAAAAACATTTCAATACGCAGCTGCAGCTCTTGTTGTTTTTACGATTTATTCTTATACACGAGCGACATTAAGCAACAACTTAATCGATAAAGCACGAGAAGCACTCAAGACTGTTGCTCAATCTCCGACCGTAGGCCTTAAAGGTGCGCAAACAAGAGAAATTGCTATTAAAAAATATATCTCTGAAAAGAAAAAGGAGATTACAGATTATCAAAAACTCTCAGACATGAAAGTGATCAACTCACCCATGGACGTTATGAATAAAATAAGTCAGGTCATGCCACAAAAAAATAATTTTTCTATTGATGTTCGCGAGTTAAGTGTACAAAACGAAATGGTCCAGCTCTCA
>JBDHWX010000106.1:0-6797 GCA_039810365.1 Bdellovibrionales bacterium
CCCTTTGTTCCAAGGGGATCTTTTGCTACCTGAACCAAAATGTCTTGATCTTCATTTAAAAGATCTTGTATGGGAGTGCGATTTTCTTCTCGCAAAGACTCTTGGGCCGAAATATCTTTTCCATCAAAAAGAATTTCACTTGGTTTTTCTGTGACATCTTCTTCATCCCAAAGATACTCTGCTTTATCTCCAGAAATATCCGCCCTTACGTCGCCAACATAAAGAAAGGCTGCTCGATCTAAACCAATATCGACAAAAGCCGCCTGCATGCCTGGCAAAACGCGAACGACCTTGCCGCGAAAAATGGAACCCACTAGCCCTCGGCTTTGGTTACGCTCAATCATGAAATCCGCTAAGACCTCGTTTTGAATAAACGCAACCCTGGTTTCATTGGGGCGAACATGAATTAAAATCTCTGATGACATGGTGTCCTTCTATGGCCTC
The DNA here is from genome assembly GCA_039810365.1 of Bdellovibrionales bacterium. Lineage (GTDB taxonomy): Bacteria > Bdellovibrionota > Bdellovibrionia > Bdellovibrionales > JAEYZS01 > JAEYZS01. Next base: position 445 of record JBDHWX010000106.1, read on the forward strand.
TATGCTAGACTTTGGTCCTTATTTAATCAATCCCTATCTTTGCCGATAAAGTGTTATGGCAAAACTTGATGATTTATTTAAGGTAATGAAGGAGCAAGGTGCTTCAGATCTTCATGTCACCACAGGGGCAGCTCCTTATTTGCGAGTTCATGGTGACATGGTTCGTCTCAATTACCGTGACTTGAGTGCAGAAGAAACTCAAGCCCTTTTATTTGAAATTTTAACAGAGCGACAAAAAAAACTTTTCATCGAAACGTGGGAACTCGATTGCACTTATGCGGCACCCGACGTTGGCAGATTGCGTGTTAATATTTATATGCAGAGAAAGGGGCTTGGTGGCTCTTTCAGATTTATTCCAGATGAAATTCTACCTCTTGAAAAGCTCCACTTGCCAAAATCCATTCTTGACCTTGTAACCGTTGATCGTGGGCTTGTTCTCGTGACGGGTCCAACGGGCTCTGGAAAATCCACAACTCTTGCGTCTATTTTGGATTATCTCAATACAAATGAAAAAGGTCACATCATCACAATTGAAGATCCCATTGAGTTTGTGCATCAAAACAAGGGCTGTCTGGTCAATCAAAGAGAGGTTTCTTCGCATACAAAATCTTTTGCCAATGCTTTAAAGGCTGCTCTTCGAGAAGACCCCGATATTATTTTGGTTGGCGAGATGAGGGACCTTGAAACCATTTCTCTTGCCATGACGGCCGCCGAAACGGGCCATCTGGTTTTGGGAACCCTTCATACCAACAATGCTCCAAAAACTGTTGATCGTATCATTGATAGTTTTCCAGCCGAACAACAGGCTCAAATCCGCACCATGCTTTCTGAAAGTCTTCGTGGTGTTGTGGCCCAAACCCTTTTTAAAAGGGCTGATGTTCCCGGTCGTATTGCTGCCGTTGAAATTTTATTTAATACACCTGCGGTTTCCAATTTAATCAGAGAGGGAAAAACCTTTCAAATTCCGTCCATTATGCAAACAGGAAAATCCCAGGGCATGATCAACTTTGATAGTTACATCGCAGAATTATTAAAAGATCAAAAAATTTCAAAAGAAGATGCTATGAAGTTTTTAGGAAAAGCCAAAGCTTCTCCTTCGGGAGGAACGCCAGAAGCCTCTCCGGGGGGAATGCAAAAGCCCGTTGCCATACCCACACCAACCAAAAAAGTGGGCTAATTAAAATAAATAGTTATATGTTAAGAGCGGCACAGATGGAGAAATGTGCATCATGTCGCGAATATTGTCCTTGGGAACAAATGGGTTTATTGCTTGGCCTATTGAAACATATTCTTTGGGGCGCTTTGCTGTATCATACGTTACATAGACGGTCCCAAAAACAACCCCAATTGCAAAGCCAATGGCGATGTTGCTCATATGATCTTGTGGTCGACCGTAAAAACTTAATGTGCTTAATCCCAAAACTGCGCCGCCGAGTCCAGAAAGAAAAATTTTTGAAAGCTGTTTGCGTGGTCCAGATTTTGTTGAAGAAACCCCGGCTCCTGAGTCTTGAGAGTAGCTTGGCAGCGCTAAAAACGCGCTCAGCATAACGATGGTCACAACTCTTTTAAAAATCACAGGGTCTCTCTCCGTCTTGAATTATGAGGAAAGTATGGCCTTGAATTTTTTTAGAATCAACTTCAAAAACCTCTAGGCGATCAACTTTTGCTAGCATAGGCCCCTTTTTAACCCTTTCTAAAAAACTTGTGATAGATGCGTCATCCATTTGAATAAGAATCTCTACTTCGCCCGTCATAAGGTTGCGTGTCCAGCCCGCGGCCCCAAGATCTTGTGCCGCTTTTTGCACATACTTGCGAAAACCCACCCCTTGAACGTGTCCAAAAACAAGGATATGTTTTGATACCATAAAGAACCATTCTGATTTAAGGTGTCCCTTATATGATTAAAAATAAAAAGTTAAAGAATTTATACGAAAAATTTTTAGCTGAGGCAACAGGCAACAAATTTTCCTCTCAAAACGATGTTGCGCCACTGCCTCTTTCTGGAAACGTTATCGATCATACTCTGTTAAAGGCAGACTCAACGTTTGATCAAGTCAAAAACCTCTGCCGTGAAGCCAGGGAACATTCTTTTAAAACTGTATGTCTTCAGCCCATGTATATTAAAGAGGCCAGAAAACTTTTGAGAGGCTCTGGGACCCTTGTGATTACTGTTATTGGGTTTCCTCTTGGTGCTAACACTACCAAAACAAAAATTTTTGAAACAAAAAATGCTCTCACAAATGGCGCTCAAGAAATTGATCTTGTTTGGAATATTGCTGCTGTTAAAAATAAACAATTTGATTATGTCTATAAAGAAATTTGTGAGGTGGTTAAGGCTTGTAAAAAAATACCCGTTAAGGTGATTGTTGAAACCTCTCTTCTCACTTTTGAAGAAAAAATCTTTGCCTGTGCTTGTGTTCAGGCTGCAGGCGCAACTTTCATAAAAACTTCAACGGGGTTTTCCTCTGGCGGCGCACAACTTGAAGACATCAAGCTTTTTCAAAAGCTTTTGGGCGATAAAACTCTTATTAAAGCCAGCGGCGGAATTAAATCTGCTGAAAGTGCAAAACAATTTCTTTCTGCCGGCGCTCATCGACTTGGCACAAGCTCGGGTGTTGAAATTATGAAAAACAAAGTTTCACAAAAGGACTATTAAATGCTTCCCGTTGAAGTCATTGCATTCAAAAGGGACAACAAAGAGCTGCCTGAAGAAGTCATAGAAAATTTTATTTTAGATTTTTCTCATGGAAAAATTCCAGATTACCAAATGACGGCCTTTTTAATGGCAACACTTTTAAACGGAATGACTCCAAAAGAGACCCTGGCCCTTACAAGAAGCATGATGCGTTCTGGAGAAACTTTTTCTTGGCATGATTGCGACTTTCCCACAACAGACAAACACTCTACAGGCGGCGTTGGCGACAAAACAAGTTTGATCTTGGGGCCTATTGTTGCAAGTTGTGATGTTGGTGTGCCAATGATTGCGGGCCGCGGGCTTGGTCATACTGGTGGTACTGTTGATAAGCTTGAAAGTATTCCTGGCTTTTCGTGCAATATCACAACAGAAAAATTTAAGGGCTTCGTTAAAGAAAACCACATCAGTATGATCGCTCAAACAGATAATATTTGTCCTGCTGATAAGAAAATTTATAGCCTCAGAGATGTGACGGCAACAGTGGAGTCTATTCCGCTCATCTGCGCTTCCATCATGTCAAAAAAATTGGCCGAAGGAACGGATTCTCTTGTCTTAGATGTTAAATTTGGCTCTGGTGCTTTTATGCCAAATTCTAAAAAGGCTTTGGAGCTTGCTCAAAAATTAAAAAAAATAGGACTTGGATTTAAAAGGAAAGTTTCTGCTTTTTTGACTTCTATGGATCAGCCACTTGGACAATATGTGGGCAACTCCGTTGAAATTGGAGAATGTCTTGCTATCTTAAAAAATGAAGACTCCCAAAACCTTTTTCAAGACACAAAAGAACTAAGCCTTAACTTAAGTGCTGAAATGCTTTTTTTATCTAAAAAGGCAAAATCGTTTCGAGAAGCCTACGTTCTTGCCAAAAAAACTTTAGAGTCAGGGCAAGCTTTTGAAAAATTTGAGAGACTTATTTCTTTACATGGCGGAAGATTAAACGAACTTCCAAGACCAACGAAATTTTTAGAGTTTTGTTCTCCTAAAAAGGGTTATATTCAAAGTCTTGATTCTAAAGCTATTGGATATGCTTCTATTGAAATGGGGGCGGGCAGGCTCAAAACAACAGATCAGATCAACCCCGTTGCGGGTATCAGGGTCCACAAAAAAATTGGCGACTTTGTAGAAAAAGGAGATGTTCTTTTTACTTTGATGAATCATTCCACACAAGGTTTTGATGCTGCTCAAGCAAGACTTCAACAAGCTTTTCATATAACATCTAAAAAGGTTTCACCTATCAAACTCATTTATAAAAAGATTTAATCTCGGAGTTTTTATGTCTGTTGCTCTTAACGAAGCTGTTTCTTTTATAAAATCTAAAACGCGTATTCAGCCAGAAATTGGCTTTGTTTTGGGTTCGGGCCTTGGCGCTTTTGCTGAGCAAATTCAAGAAAAAGTTGTGATTCCTTTTCAAGATATTCCGGGCTTTAGTAGATCAAATGTTGTGGGTCATGCGGGTGAACTCATTATCGGGCGGCTTGGGGAAAAAAAAGTTGCAGTTCTTAAAGGGCGTGTTCATTTTTATGAAGGGCATTCTCCAGAAGAGGTTGTTTTTCCCGTGCGAACACTCATAAAACTTGGCATCCACACTCTTGTTGTAACAAATGCAGCCGGAGGCCTTGATAAAAAAATGAAGCCAGGTGAGCTTATGGTCATTACGGATCACATTAACCTGACTGGGCAAAACCCCCTTATCGGGAAAAATGATGAAAGCCTTGGCACAAGATTTCCTGATATGAGCGAGGCTTATGATAAAAAGCTTTCTCAAAAACTTTTTAGTCTTCTTAAAAAACTAAAAATAAGAAGTTCTCGTGGGATTTACTGTGGTGTTACGGGGCCTTCTTATGAAACTCCTGCAGAAGTCCGTTATTTAAGAAAAATTGGTGGCCATGCCGTTGGTATGAGTACGGTCTTAGAAGTCATCGCAGCCAAACACATGGGCGCGCGGGTTGTAGGATTAAGTTGCATTACCAATCTTGCCTCTGGAATCCTTAAGCAACCCCTTGATCATAAAGAGGTTACTGAAACTGCAAAGATCGTTGAAAAAAACTTCGTTAAAGTTTTAAAAGAATTTATAAAGTCTCTTTAATCTTTGATAACAGATAAAACTTTTCACAAAAAAGTGAGAAAGGTGAGCCGCACCTTTTATGTACACGCCGCACAAAATATTAGTAATTTAGGGCATTTAACATGGTATATACACAAAAGGTGCGGCTCACCTTTGTGCCTCCAGACATTTGTCTTGTTATTTTTGCTTCAAATTGAACCGAAAAACTCCATGCAATCGTCTTAACTAAGAACGTTCAGGAAGAACGCGAAAAGAGGAAGCATGGATCGCAACACTCTCTTGTGTCTTAAAATATTTTTTATACTGTCATTTTTTATTTTGGGCGCCTGTTCTAAAGAAACAAGCCAAGAAATGATTGTTTTTCCAAATGTTGCACCCGGTGATTGCCAAGGGGCCGCAATGACAAATCAATATCTTGTACGAAAAAAAGATGGGTCTCTTCACGTTATTTTTGCAAAAGATAGAAAAGAAATGCTTGAAAAATATGTTCGTCCTCAAATCAACGATCTCTCTTTTGTTGAGCCCAACTATAAAATTTCTTTAGAAAATACAACTTTTACAAGTGAAGTCGGGCCCTCGGCGTCTGCTTCTCCAACATGGGGAGCTGATCGCATCGAAGCTTCTCTTGGGTGGAACAAGGGCTATCGCGGTCAAGGCGTTCTTGTGGCCGTGATTGACTCTGGAGTTGAAATCTCTCACCCTGCACTTAAAAACCAAGTCTTTATCAATCAGATAGAAAAAAACGGAAAACCCGGCGTTGACGACGATGGCAATGGCTATATTGATGACATCAGCGGCTGGGATTTTGCTCGAAACGTTGCCGATAACTATGACGATGTTGGACACGGAACTCACGTGGCCGGCATCATTGCGGCCCAACCCGGTGTTGGAACCATGTCTGGTGTTGCGCCCCAATCTCAAATATTACCCTTAGATTTTATGACTGGCTCGGGAGGAATGACCAGCGATGCCATTCGTGCCATTGAATACGCAAAAAAAATGGGAGCACAAATTATCAATGCCAGCTGGGGGTCTGCTTTTTGTTCGCAGCTTTTAAAAGATGAAGTCGCCTCTCTCAAAGATGCCAATATCCTTTTTGTAGCCGCCGCTGGAAACAACAGCCCTGGACATGATCTCTCCCGCCAACCTGAATATCCCGCAGCCTACGGGGCCGAAACACAAATTACCGTTGGAGCTATTACGCAAAACGGAATTATGGCTTACTTTTCTAATTATGGCTCACCTGTTGATATCATGGCACCCGGTGCTTCGATTTTAAGTTCTTATCTTCGTGGCGGTTACGCCTATATGGACGGGACCTCCATGGCAACACCATTTGTTGCAGGGTTTGCAGCACAGCTTTTAAGTGCACGACCCAACCTCAACGCCCTTGCGCTTAAAGAACTCGTCTTGCAAAGCGTTTTTCTCAATAATTATTTGGTAAAAACTCATGGCGAAATTTCCATGAGCGCTGCACTTTCTATCTTGCCCCACTTCTAGTATCTCCTCTCCCTGAGAATCTGTGCCCCTAAGGAAACACAGGCGTTTTGCGCTTGGCGTTATCTGTTTATTTTCCCCCTCTTGCTTACCTTATTT
>JBDHWX010000107.1:0-6755 GCA_039810365.1 Bdellovibrionales bacterium
AGCGTCCGCTCGCTCTCATTTTTTGTACTCTCACCGTCCGAATCCACGGGTGCGGCTGGGGAATCCACCCCGCCAATTTTTTTGAGGCCACCATGGCAGTTTCTATTCATGAATATGAAAAAGCTTTAAACGCTCTCCAAGAAGCCCTTCAAAAACTGGATATGTCCAATGATGATTCTTATTACAAAATCATCCGTGATGCCTGTATCCAAAGATTTGAATTTTGCATTGAATTAGCATGGAAGACTTCAAAAAAGATCTTAGGAAGCTCATCAACTACAGCAAAACCTGTAATGCGAGAAATGGCACAAAATGGCCTTATTCAATCGCCAGATCTTTGGTTTGCTTTTATTGAGGCTCGAAACAAAAGTTCACATACCTACGATGAAGATGTAGCAAAAGAAGTTTTAAAATCAGTTAAAGAATTCTTGCCAGAAGGTAAAAAGCTTTTAGAGGTTTTAAAAACAAAATGACCTTTGGACTCACCTCTTCTGATTATCAAATATTACAAACTTTACTCTTAGAGCCGCTTAAAAAACATCACGCACTCGTTTGGGTTTTTGGCTCCCGGGCACGAGGAGATCATAAAGAGTTTTCTGATATCGATATCTTATTTGACGATAGTCAAAATCCTATTTCCCCATCTCTTTTATTTAAAATTAAAGACTCCTTAGAAGAATCCAATATCACCATTAAAGTTGATCTTGTTAATTTAAAAGATCTTGCAAAATCTTATAAAGACTCTGTCTTTAGAGATAGAAAAAAGATTGAATTGAGTTAAAATTTATGGCAACACATCTTAAAAGGTAAGTATTTATGAAATCCGTAGTATTTATTGCAATTCTTGTTATCTACACAGGTCTTTTATCTCAAGCCCAACAAACCAATAGCCATGCTGATGCCAAGCCCACTATGCACAAGCTCTTTAAAGCCATACAAGATCTTCTCCCCTATTCCTTAAGCGAAGAAAAATTCACGGATCCCAAAAATGTTTCTTTTATTCAAAAAAAATTAAAAGAGCTTTCGGAAATTTCTGATAAAATCGATCATACATCTTTAGTTAAAAGTCCAACTTTTAAGGCCTCAAGGCAGGCTCTTAAGACACATTTTTCTGAGATTGAACGCATTTACCGTATTGGAAATAGAAACTATGCCAGATGGCAGCTTAACTCCACAGTTCCCCTTTGTATGAGTTGCCATACACAAATTCCCACAGAATCAAGACGCTGGGATCTCAGCAATATTACGACTGGTTCTTATAACGATTATGAAAAAGCAGAACTTTTATTTATGGGGCGAGACTTTGACTCAGCTCTTAAATATTACGATCTCGTCATTCGAGATTTTCCTCAAAATAAAATACAAGTTCAATATGTTGAAAAAAGTCTTGAAAGACAACTTGTGATTTATTCTCGTGTTAAGAGAAATTTTGATAAAGGAATTGAAAGCCTTCAAGTAGATGCAAAAAATAAAAACTTACCCGAATACTTACAAAAAAATATAAAAGCATGGATTGCACTTTTTAGAATCCAAAAACGAGATGGCTATCCCGATCCTACTAAAAGGGATGATGCCAAAATAAAAAAATATGCAGAAAAAATTCTAAATCGCAATCTCTGGGATGATATGGTTGATGCCAATAACCCAAGACTGGTTAAAGTCTTAACTCTTTCTGGGGTTTTATACGAATATCTTAATAATTTTCCTGAAACTCCTCTAAAACCAGAGATTTTACGTTGGCTTGCTGAATGTGATCGAAGCCTTCAAGAAACACTTTTTTATTCCCTTTCTGATCTTTATTTAAAAGAATGTATGGAAAACTTTTCTGATACACCTGTTGCGAAAAAATGTTTTGAGGATTACAAAGAAAGCCTTACTTTTTCATATTCCGGATCATCTGGCACCCATCTTCCTGATGATGTCAAAAAAGAACTTGAAGACTGGCACAAAAAAATATTTAAAAATTTGAATAAAAAATAAAAGCTTGGCAGTAGGTTTTAATCTACTACCAAACTTGATATAATTAAGATTTAAAGAAAGACAGGTAGTGTTCTTGTGTGTTCTTAATTTGTTCCTTAATTCCTGAAATCTTAGATTCAATTTCGCCACGAGCCTGATCGTAGCTTACCAAAGCCTTATTCAAACGCGCAATTTCCTGACTCACAACTCCTAAACGAGTTTCGCTAGACTGTAAATCTGCAACCAATTTTGGCAAATTTTCTTTATCTTGAGGAACTTGTTGTTCTAGATGTTCTTTTTCAGAAACCACTGACGAATAACGATCTTGTGCCGAATCTAAGGCATTTTGAGCAGACTCAAGATTGCTTTCTAGCCTTGCATAATCAACACTTCTATCAAAGTTTTGCAAGTTGCTTTCGGCTGTACGAATATTTTGTCTTATTATGTCAATGTCGCGTTCTAATCCAGAAATTGCATTTCGAAGTTTTACATTTTGATTTTGTAAAGTTGGAATTTCGTATTCTACAATATCCCTTCTTCTTCCTTCAGCTTCACTTAACTGTGCATTTAATTGACTAAGCTTTGAACTTGCAACTTCGTAGTTTCTTTTTAAAACATCAACTTCTCTTTGAACTTCATCTGTAATACGATCTTCGATTCTCTTAGCTTCATAATTTGCACTGGCATATTGGCTTTCAAGGCGTCTCATTTCATCCCGAGCAGCTTTTATCTTAACCTCAAGGGCAGAAACCTGATTTTTTAGATCAGTACAATCATTACCAGCAACCGACTGACAGTGTCCTAATTGAGATTGAATACGTCCCAAATCTCGCTCTAAAGAAGCGACCTCACTTCTTTTATAATCAACCTGTACCTGAGCCCTTCTTGCATTTTCAAGTGCTATTCGATAATTGCTATCAGAATCCAATCTTCTTTGAATTTCTCCTTGCCTATCATAGCGTTCATATTCTCTACGTGCCCGATCAAATTCGGGTTGAACCTTTGAGATAGAATATCTCAGATCTTGAATCCGGTAGTTAAGATCTCGAGCCTCTGATTCAAATCGAGAAATGTTTAATTCATTCATTTTTAAAGAGTTTTTATTTCCTTCAAGATCATGCTCATACTTATTAAGTTGAGTTCTGTAGGCTTCTATTCTGTAAACAAGGTCGTTATGTGTGGCCCGGTGTGGGGCTATCTTATTTTCTGCCTCATCACGTTTTACCAAGGCTTCATCCCTTACTTTTTTTGTGCTAGGAATCTCTGTAACAAGTTGTGCAAGCCTTTTTTCACCTAAGGCAATTCTATCCTTTGTTGATTGAATGTCTGCTTTGAGATTAGGGATTTTTTGATTTGCTAGAGTTTGTCTTTCATTGAGATAAGCCGCTCTCTCATCAAGCTGAGGCTTGTTTTGTTTATCAAGTTCTGCAATTTTTGATTCTTCTTGAAAAATAAGATCCTGACGAAAAGTTAACTCTGCATTGAGACTTCTAAGAGATGCAATATCGTTAGCTTCAAAAACTCTAGGGTTTTGATCGAAACTTGCAGGCTGTCTCGTTAAAGCAGAAGTTCTTTCATCTATAAGTGGCTTTTTACCATTACAACGTTCCTCCATTGTTGCAAGAATCTGGCCTGCACCCTTCGTTGAAAAACTCACTTTGCTTCCGCCCAGTTTGCTAAATGGCTTTATTACAAGTTCTTTTACTAAAGGGTTTTTCAATGTATCCAAAAGGAGTTTTACTTCATCTGGTAAATACCAGAATGACTGCCTTTTTTTATCTTTAGAAAAAAGATTAAAAAGAAGAATCTCATTATTAATTTGGGCTGTGGCTAAAGGACCATAGCTATTAGAACCATTCTCATACATAAATATCTCAACTGGAGATAAAGAGTTTTTTGCTTTTTGGATATTAAGCGTGTAGGTTCTTAGAAATCCACGATTTTCGGTTGAAGCCACACAAAGTGTTTGCTCCCCAGAAACGGCTTCTCCCAATGCCCATTTATCTTTTTTTTCGATTACTTGTTGTGCCGCTACCATTTGGACTGTCAAAAGTACAGCCAGCGAGCAGAAAAGATTCCTTTTCATTCTTTCCCCCTAAGTTTTGAGCACACAGGCTCAGATACAACGTACCTAATACAAACCATATGCCAACGTAAGTGGGGCTAAAATGTCACCATTTTAATTGATAAAAAAGTAAGCAATTCGCTAAAAGGATGGAATCGGTGTGTGGCAAATTAAGTCGCCACACGAAATGGGTAACAGTTATTTTATCTTTTTAAGAGTATTTTTCTCTGTATGATCAAAAATCTGTTCTTGCCCCTTCAATTTTAATTTTGTGGACTCCTCATAAGAAAGGGTTTTTCCTTCCACAACCTTAAATGTGACATCATAACTTAGAGTTGTAAATTCCTCTTCTAAAAAAGGATTAGATACAATTCCAAAACTTGTAGATCCACGTTTTGCACTCAAAGCAAAAGTCAAGTCATCTTGTCCAGATTTTCCACCAGCTAAAACACTTTGGGCTCTTGGAATTGAAAAACCTTTGACTATCATTTTTCTTTCTAGATCATAATAAAAATAGCCATTTTTTCTATGAAAAGGCCCTGAATCATCGCCTTCTTCCCATGCTTCATTTTGGTAATCTAAAACGTAAAAGCTTTGTTCATGATTTGTTGTTTCTCCAATTGGAGTAAATGTAATCGTCTGCTTAAATTTTGTATTTTCTTCTTTTCTATCTGGATCGGGAGCTTTATTTTCGCCCTGATAATCGCTTTGCCAAGTTCCAATCAAAAAACGTAGAGGTCCGTAATTTTTTAAATCTTCCACCTTTTATGTTCCTATTTTGTTATTCATCTTCTAACTAAAGATTACTTATAGGGATTTTATACTATAACAGAATAAAATGAATATAAAAATATCAATATGGTCGAATACAGTTAACCGGATACCAAGGAACAATATCAATCGACATGTTGCCCGGATGATAAACAAAAGATTTAAATGGATGTTTAATTCCATTTATAGTTCGAAAGCTTGTAGCATCTTCAAAACTATCACCCGAAATAAGGGGTTCTTTTTTTTCACAAAGAAGAGAGGAAAATTCAATAGCACCATCTTGAAGATTATAAACTATGGGTGCTGGTACATAAAAGGTTCCAGCTCCTTGAATATTAACCTGAAAATTAGCATAAGCAAAATTAAGTAATAATAAAAGTATCCACATGGGCTCAAGAAATACATTACCTTTTTAGACTAATCAACTTTAAACTAAAAGCTTAAATTTCTTACATCCTCTATAAAATAAATAAGGATTCTCTATTGTTTTCTAGTATTTTATTTTAATTCTTATTTTGGTATTTATCTTCATCTAGTACTGAGGCTGTTTTCTCCCCAATACATACATGGTAATTGCTTAAAGAGCCCCTTTAACCTTTTTGTATTCAATTATCCATTTTAAGACATCACGGTTTTGTTTTTCTTGTTTTAATTCGTATCCCTCTTTATATTTTTCAAGAGGTTTTAAGATTTCCTCTTCATTTTTATTAAATAAGGCTTTGATTTTTTCCTTTTCTACAAACCCCAAAGTAGGATCATCACTTGAATCTATTTTTAAGAACTTCGTAGCAATCATTCTGATTTCTAAAGGATTACTATAATCTGGTAATAAAACGGGAACCCTAATTTCATCAGGTCCCAGAGCAGATTCATCTGACTTACTTAAAATAAATTCATAAACTTGTTTTTGAGGTTTTTCAGCAAACAAGACTTCCTCTTGCTTTTTTCCTAAATATTCAACCATCATATCTGCTAGTAGAGAATCTTTTTTGAGCTGATTAAAAATATTGCTTAGAGAGAGCATGTGAAGCTTCACAAGCTCATCATAAATTTTACCCAAATAACTTTTAAGATACTTTAGTAAGTTATCCCGATCTGAATTATCTATAGAAAACTCTTTTTCTCCAACCGTTACTCCCTGATCATAGCGACCTGAATCCAACAGTTCTTGTACCCTTCCTGCCTGTTGATTAATAAACGTATCCCTATCAACTGTAATAAAATCTAAAATTTGCTCTAACCCTCCATATTTTTCAATTTCAGATTTCAAATAACTATCTTGTTCTCGGAGAACATCACTCTGATTTAAAAAATTAATAGAATCATGCTTTCTAAAAATTTTAATTAATTGAAAACGGCTTCTCAACATTTGTAAAAGAGGGGCTTGAGGCGCTAAAGCTCCGGCCGCAATAACACCCGGAATAGCAAAAGAATCCATAAAAGATTCTTCATGTTGTTTTCCCTTAATCTTCCACCGAACTATATTCTCTAAAATTTTTGCCGGTATATCTTTCAACGCTTTTTCAACTCCATATTTTGCATAATCCACAATGGAATTTCCTAAATCAAAGCGGTCACAATCGGCATAATCACCGACATGTGAATCTGTACAAAATGGAGGAATCTCTTGGCTATTGAAATTCTTATTAAGATATAGATGTTCTATGGCCTTCTTATCATAATCTAAAGGACCATAATCAAGTCGCATGCCTGCCCCTATCATACTAAAGAATTCTGTATCAAGGTAATCCATGACACTACTGCTTGCCTGGTATTCTTTAGGTGGAACCCCTGTATTGAGGTACTGATCGAAAATCTTTTTTTGTTCATCCAAGGAGACATTAAGCCATAGGGAGCCCGCAAAATTATGCCGTAAACCAAGGGTATGCCCCACTTCATGAGCAACAACACTTGCAATATAATCTTGCGAAACTTGTAAAATTCGCTCGTCAGTCATACT
>JBDHWX010000108.1:0-6679 GCA_039810365.1 Bdellovibrionales bacterium
ATTGGCTCCACTGTAATACAGGTAAATGGAATCAGAGCTTCTCCTCTGCCCTTTTTCCCAAAGGCTGGAACAAAAGGATCAAGATGAAAAGTACGACCTATGCCATGGCCACCTATTTCTTTAACTGTTGCAAAACCAAGTCGTGTAACAAGTTTATTGGTTGCAAAACCGATATCTCCGGTATGGCCATTGGGGGTGATGGCTTCAATTCCAGCTTCCATGGCAGCTTTTGCACACTCCGTAACTTTACGTGCTCTTTCACTCACTTGTCCTACAAAGTAGGTTCGAGAAGAATCTCCATGAAAACCATCTAAAAGAGGCGTGACATCGACATTAACAATATCGCCCTCCTTTAGTTTTGTTTCGTCTGGATAGCCATGGCAAATCACATCATTTATCGAAGTACAACTTGCCCACCTATAACCATGATAGTTAATCGTAGCAGCAAGAGCCCCATGAGTTTTCATATAGTCATCAACTAATCTGTCAATTTCTATGGTTTGAATACCCGGTTTGATATAAGACGCTACATAATCAAGAGTCCGAGAGGCCAGTTGGCAGGCTTTCTTCATCTTTTTAATGTCTTCTGAGTTTAAAATTTCGGGTTTTCGACTTTGATTCATATTTGTAAAACTATATGATGTTGAAAAAAAAAGCAAAAAAACCCGTAGAGATTCTCTACGGGTTTTTTCTTATCCTAAAATGGATTCAACGGCTCACTTAAGGTGTTTAGAAACGAATTTTGTCATTTCAAACATAGAAACTGTTGATTTTCCAAAAATAGGACGAAGTTTTGCATCAGCATTGATGTTTCTTCTGTTCTTAGAATCTTGAAGACCATTTTTTCTAATGTAGGCCCAAAGTTTCTTAACAACTTCTGTTCTTGGAAGAGGTTTTGCACCGACAACTTCAGCAAGAGCTGCAGATGGCGTCAAAGGTCTCATGAAAGCTGCATTTGGCTTTCTTTTTGTTTTTGCCTTTGCTTTCTTAGCAGTTGTTTTCTTTGTTGCTTTCTTAGTAGCCTTTTTAGTTGCTTTTTTCTTCTTTGCCATTTGGTTTCCCTCCATAAATGGTTTGTTTATTGTTGCACTCCCAATGATATCCATTTCGTGTGGTTTGTCCAAAGAAAAAAACAGAAATAATATTTTTTTTGATGTTTTTCGTCAGAAAACAGCGTTTTTCCCTCTAGTAAAGGGGTAATTACTTATTTTTCCCTCTCAAAAAAGGTCTTAAGGGCCTCAAAATGATCAAGAAATGCTTGGAATTCTCTCTGAAAATGATCGCGTACCGAAGTTTTTTCTACTGTATGACGATCTGGGTGGAGCTGCTTGGCTATGAGGCGAAAGTCTTTTTTAAGACCCAAAATCTCTTTTTCTATAAGGTGAATAGCTCCATACTTAAAGAAAAAACAAGCAGCTTGATGGATTTTCCCCTCAGGGAGCCCATTGAGAAATGAATCTTGTTGTTTTCTCATTTTTTCTTCTCTTGCCATTTTGATTTCTTCTGGGTTTCTTTTTAACTTACTATAAGATGTCTGACTCACATCATACTTTCGAAAAGTTTGAAGTCCATCAAGATGCAGCTCTAAAAGCTGAGACGCTAAGACATTCTTCATTGGTTCGGGTTTGCTTTCTTGAAAAACTGATTCATTTTGACTCATCTTGGACTCTAAAATTTTCTGAAATTCAGACTTCATAAAATCTTTTCGGTTCAAAATTGATTGAGCCTTAGGCAATCTCACTTTTATCTTGATTGGTCCTGCGACCACAGTTTAAACTGGATATTAGTATTGAAGGAATTTTTCAAAAATGTCTCAGGATCGAAATACAAGTCAATTGCCCTCGAATCTCAAATCAACTCTACTAGAGTTAGAAGGTACTATTAGCCAGTGGGAAAAAGTTGTGCCAGAGACAACAGCTGCAGCTGGAATAGAAGAAAAAGATATCCTAGAAAAGGAACTTCAAAAAAAAGCTCGCGAGCTACTTTTTAAATTAAAGTCTCAAATAGATGATCTCTCATGAAACCTACAGTGGCCCCAGACAATAAAGGCATTTTGCTAGTTAATCTAGGATCTCCAGCGTCACCCACTCTTTTGGCTGTAAAAAATTATCTCTCAGAGTTTCTTATGGATCCTTATGTTTTACAAATGCCAAAATTTTTTCGATTTCTCTTTGTCTATGGGTTAATTCGACCTTTTCGCCCCAAAAAAACACTCAAGAGTTATCAGACCATATGGAAAAAAGAGGGATCCCCACTTATTTTAGAAAGTCTAAAATTAAAAGAAATCTTTCAAGAAGTCGTGAAGACCAAATTTCATGTGGAAATAGCCATGCGCTATGGAGAGCCTTCTTTAATCAAAGCCCTTTCGTCTTTTAAAGAAAAGAATATACAAAATGTCATAGTCATCCCTCTTTATCCTCAGTATGCGACCTCAACGACACAGACAACTCTTGCTTGGCTCCAAAAACTCAATCAGTCGCTCTATGAAAAGTTCTTTCAATTTCAATTTATCAAAAGCTTTTATAACCATCCAAGTTACATCCATGCACTTTCTGAAAAAACAAAGATATCTCTTGCAAAAGTAAATTATGACCACGTTTTAATGAGCTTTCATGGACTTCCCAAATCTCATCTTGGACAAAAAGTTCAATCTTCTCTTTGTACATTTCAAAACTGTTGCCAAAATATTTCTCAAGAAAATCAAAATTGTTATCGGGCTCAGTCTTTTGCAACCGCTCAAGCTATCGCACAAAATCTCTCCTTAAAAGAGGACCAATGGTCCATTGGTTTTCAATCAAGACTTACACATGGTTGGATAGAACCTTTTACCGATAAAAAGATAAGCGAGCTTGCAAAAAGAGGCGTTAAAAACCTAGCAGTTTTGTGTCCATCGTTTGTTACAGATTGCCTGGAAACGCTTGAAGAAATTGATATCCGCGCAAGAAAACAATTTTTATCAGAAGGTGGAAAAAATTTTTATTACATTCCATGTTTGAATCATGACGAGCTCTGGATAAAAGCATTAAAAGATCTGACAACATCTCTTTAAGATTTATATTCTTCTGGCGTGTAAAGTTCCATACGAATGGAATGCAACCTGTTTTTAAACTCATCTAAAATAAGTCCATAAACAAGCCTTTGCCTCTGAATTCGATTTAAATTTACAAACTGATGACTTACCAAAACTAAATAAAAATGAGATTCTTCATGGTGCCCAGGAATATGTTTTTCGTGAAGATGGCTTTCGTTCACCAGCTTCATAAATGTAGGGCGTAATTCTTGAATTTTTGTCTCAAGGATATCCTGTAGCTTCATAATATCTTTTTATCTTTAATATTATGGAGATTCAAGCTCTCGCATAAGATCCGAAAACATTTTCTTTCTCTCTTCTTGAGAGATGGGTCGTCCATTTTGATATTTTTTATACAATGCGGGATCCACTTCTTCTAGAAAACGGGATGGCAATCTTTTTGTCATCTTTCCATAAATCAGACGATTTTGAGAATACGTCATAACAAGCTCCCTTTGTGCCCTTGTAATGCCAACATAAAAAAGTCTTCGCTCCTCTGAAACATCACCACCAAGTCGTCGATGGGGCAAAATATCTTCTTCTACTCCCATTAAGATCACGTTATGGAATTCAAGCCCCTTACATGCATGAAGAGTCATTAATTGAACTTCATCCTTTGTTTTTATTTCTTCATCGTCATCTTTAAGATCAAGCATTTCAATAAAATCTAAAATTGTTTTTGAAGATCTCTTGTTTTTTTCTACAAAACGATCCAGCATGCGGGCATATATCTCAAGATAACTCCATCTTTTTTGGGCAAGTAGAGTGTCTTTACTAATATCCATAAGCATGGCTCGGTAACCAATATCCTCCATGGCCTTAAGTAATATGGTTCCTACGTTCTCAGAAGCGTTTAAAATTTGTTCTTTTAAATTTTTAAGAATCTGAAATAAATTGTCAATAGAGTCTCCCACACGAGGAGCCGTGCCACTTTCCCTCCAAAGTGCTGCCGATTTATAAAAAGATGTTTGTTGCTTTTTAGAAAGTTCAATAATTTTTTCTATTGTCGTTTCGCCAAGGCCTCTTGCAGGAGTATTAAAAATTCTTCTAAAATCAACATCATTTATTCTAAAAGAAGATTTTAAATAACTGTGAATATCTTTAATTTCTTTTCGTTCTAAAAAGCTTTTATCTCCCGAAATTTTATAGGGAATGTTTTGGGATCTCAAGGCTCCTTCAATCATGGCCCCTTGAGAGTTAGAGCGATATAAAATGGCAACATCCTTAAAAGAACTCCCTTTTTCTTTAAATCTTAGAACCTCTTGGGCCACTCCCTCAATTTCATCTGTGTCGAGCGCATAACTTATTACTTCTGGTATTGTACCTAAAACACCTTGCTTATTCTGTGGAATCAATTTTTTATCATAACGCTTTTCATTTTTGGCAATGACAGTATTTGCAAAATTTAGAATTTCAGGTGTCGAACGATAATTTCTTATAAGCCTTATCACTTTACAAGACCGATATTTCTTAGGAAAATTTAAAATATTTTGTATTTGTGCTCCTCGCCACCCATAAATAGATTGGTCATCATCTCCAACAACAGAAATATTCTGATGAGCTTGAGCTAATTGCTGTACAAGCTTCATCTGAGCATGATTGGTATCCTGAAACTCATCAACCATAATTTGTTGAAACTGCTCCTGATCAGTTTTTAAAATATTAGAATTTTTATTATAAAGCTCAATAACTTTCAAAATAAGATCATCAAAATCCACGACGCCTAAAAGTTCTTTTTTTCTTTGATATTTGGGCAATAACCATTCCGTCACAATGTCGTATTCTTGTTCTGACTTGGCTTCTCTTTGTCCCAATTCTCGCCATCTTGAAATATGAGAAAGCAGAAGACTTGCATCAAACTTGTCTTTTCCTGCAATCTTCATGTCCTTTAAAATTTCTCGAATAAGTCCTGCTGAATCCTGCTGATCTAAAATTCCAAAATATTTTGGAAGCTCCATCTCTTTATAATATTTTTTAAGTGTTCTTAGACCAAAGGAATGAAAAGTACCTGTCCATATATTAGCTTTTTTAATTTTAGCTCCAACACGATTTTTTAATTCTCGCGCAGCCTTATTTGTAAACGTGAGGACACAAATACTTTCTGGGGCCGCAATATTGTCTTCTACAAGCCGACCCGTTCTTGAAACCAAGGTTGTTGTTTTACCAGATCCCGCTCCTGCCAAAATAAGCATTGGCCCATGATTATGAGCACACGCTTCTTGCTGCTCTTGATTTAATCCCTCAAACCAACGACTCATTTTTTTAATTTTCTTTTTCTGTAAAGTTGGATATTTTCTCCAATATCCTTATTTAAAATTTCAAGACCAGAAAGAAATATACTTTCTCCTTTTTTTTCTAATCTTTTTTGTAAGTTGCCAATGGCTTTTTCATCTTTAGGCTTAAGAGTCCCAATGACTTCGTATTTCTTTTTAAAAAGATCATTTGGTTTTTTTCGATCAATAATATCAAGCCAAGACTTAGAGTTTACTATACAACAATAGGTCACAGAATTTGAATAATCATGTAGCGGCGTATAAGTTGTAATAAGCTGGAATTCTCCAAAATTGGGATGAAGTTTAAGAGCCGGAGAATGCCATTGCGTTACTCCATAAAGCCTTTCGATATTGGCATACCAAAGGCCAAATGCTTTTGTATAAAAACCTAGAAAATGAAATTTATCTTGTTCTTTTAAGATTGCATTTATAGAGGCTAAGTTATGTGCCATCCATGTGCCATCTTGTACAGAGGGTATGGCGATAAACATAGAAATGGGCGTCCATTCGGTTCCAATGTCGGCACTTAATTCTTTTCTTGCGTACAATGGCAGTTTTTCTGTTCGTATGGCGTAACCAACAATGATGCCCGGTAAAACTCCACAATCATAAAAAACCCAGGGAGGCGTTACCATGTTTTGTTTTTTAAATGCGGAAGCATCAATTCTCATAATAGCATGACCAAAATCTGCGGAAGAAACCTTAAGAGGATCTAACATTAAATAATTATGATCAAACCAGTCAAATTGATGGCGTACACCCGGATTCAATGCCCGGTTTTCTTCTCTTACAAAAACATAAGGTTTAATATCCTTATCCTCTAACCAAGAAGGTTTTTGAATAAGGGATTTTAATTTTTTTTTTGCTTGTTTAAGTTTTTTTTTCATTATTTGTGAGGACCAATCATATGTTCAGGACGTACGACTTCATCAAACTTATTAGCGTCTAACAATTTTAATCGTACGGCTTCTTCTTTAAGTGTTGTTCCATTTTTGTAGGCCTCTTTAGCAATTTTTGCGGCATTATCATAGCCAATATAAGGGTTAAGCGCCGTCACTAACATTAAAGAATTATCTAAATGTTTTTGAATCTGTTTGGTATTGGCTTCAATTCCATCGAGACAATGATCTTTAAAAGAAATCAAGGCCTCACTTAAAATTC
The DNA here is from genome assembly GCA_039810365.1 of Bdellovibrionales bacterium. GTDB lineage: Bacteria > Bdellovibrionota > Bdellovibrionia > Bdellovibrionales > JAEYZS01 > JAEYZS01. Next base: position 6,505 of record JBDHWX010000108.1, read on the forward strand.
TAGTGGAATTTAAAACATTAAAGATAATAAGGGGTTTAAAAACATTGAGCTCAAGTTGTCCTTGAAGGCCACCAACTGTTACCGCCATATCATTTCCAATAACTTGGGCACATACCATAGTTAGAGCCTCACATTGAGTGGGGTTGACTTTCCCTGGCATAATAGAACTCCCGGG
>JBDHWX010000109.1:0-6545 GCA_039810365.1 Bdellovibrionales bacterium
AATCTACCAAGAGCCGCAGCCTCTGGGGTTGCCGTTGCCGAAGAGCCGATGTTAATTGTTATACAAAAAAATAAAAGAATTTCGATTGGCTCCTCAACAATTCCGCTCGACCAACTGGCACATAAGATTCGAGCTATTATGGAAACAAGAAAAAATAAGCAAATTAATATTCAAGCCGACCGCGCTGTTGATTATGGAACTGTTGCTGAGGCCATGGGAGAGCTTAAGGCTGGTGGAATTGAAAATATTGGTCTCGTCACTCTTCCGAAAGAGTAAATTTGGAAAACGCAAATCTCACACAACATAACGAAGATAATTTTAAAAAAATGTTGCTGGTCTCTTTTGGCCTGCATATTTTTGTCGTGTTATTTTTTTCCATAAAAACCGTTTTTTTCCCATCTGATATTCCAAAATATTTGCCATCCATTCGAGTCGACCTTGTTGCGTTACCCGATAAACGTACAGAACAAGCCCCTCTTGCTCCAAAGACCGCAAAAGAAGAAGTTGCGCATATCTCCAAAAAAGAATCTACAAAAACATCAACAAAAGAAAAAGACGTTAAAAAAGAACAAAGCGACGCCCTAAATAAACTCAAAACCATGTCCGCTCTGGATAAAATTAAAAATATGAAAGAGACAAAAGAAAAAGGTGTTGAGCAAAAAAAAGAAATCGTTAAGGGCAATGTCCTTTCTGCAGGATCTTCTTTGACGGGATTAAACAAAATAGAATTTAATCAGTATATTGGAGATCTCGACGCTCGAGTTAAAAGCCACTGGGCTCTCCCAGAATGGATGGCAAGCCTTAACCTCAGAGCCGAGATTTCTATTAAAATTGATAAGACTGGACAAATTATAGAAAAAACTTTTTTACTAAAGTCTGGGAATTCTGATTTCGATAATTATGTTTTGTCTGCAATAGATCAGTCCAATCCTTTTCCTCCTCCGCCAGAAAAGTTTATCGACCTTGTTGGCATTAGAGGCATTACATTTGCCTTCCCCAATTAACACGTTTATAATCTTAAAATATCTTGGGAGAAATACATGAAGTTTTTTTTAGCTCTCTTAATTGTTTCTTTATCAACAGCATTGAATGTCTCAGCAGACGACACGATCTACATTAAAGTTGGTGAGGCCAAAGTTAAAAAAAGTCTTCTTGCTCTTCCGCCATTTCAATTTCAGGGATCTCCAGAAAAAACTCCAAATTTTCGCTCTCTTGGTCAAGAACTCTACAACGTTTTTTATAATGATCTCGATGTGAGTGCTTATTTTCAGTTTATTAGCCCCAATGCTTTTCTCGAAGACGTACAAAAAATTGGTCTAAGGCCTGCCCCTGGTGAGCCCAACGGATTTCACTTTGACAGCTGGGAAAAGATCGGCGCAGAGTTTTTGGTGCGAGCGGGTTTTCGGATTGAAGGTAACAATCTTTTCCTTGAGGCTTATGTTTATTACGTAAAACAAGCCAAGGTCATTTTGGCAAAAACCTACAAGGGAACAATTCACGATGCCCGGCTGATTGCTCACACTTTTGCAAATGATATGATCTTGGCTCTCACTGGAAAAAAGGGATACTTCACAACAAAACTTGTTGTTTCTACAAATCGCGCCGGGGGCAAATCAAAAGAAATTTATGTTATGGATTGGGATGGCGCCAATCCCAGAAGAATTACTCTTACAAAAAATATTTCCATTTCTCCCAACTGGTCGCCGGATGGAGAAACCATTGTTTATACGACCTACACCTATCATAAAAATAAAAAACAAGTAAACACGGATCTTTTAAGCTATGACCTAAAAAGTGGAAAGCGCTTTTTGCTTTCTTGGTTAACGGGAATCAATTCTGGCGGAACTTATTCTCCCGATGGAAAGTATATCTTTCTTACCAATACCAGAAACGATAGCCATGATATTTTTAGAATCGACGCTGACGGAAAAAACAGAGTCCAAATTACAAACGGAAGACTTGGTCAGCTCAACGTAGAGCCCAATGTTAGTCCCGACGGTAAAAAGATTGCCTTTTCTTCGGATCGAGACGGACGCCCCATGATTTATACTATGAGCCTAGATGGCTCTGGTGTAAAGCGCATCACTTTTGCCGGCAACTACAACTCTTCTCCCATGTGGTCCCCCGATGGTAAAAAGATTGCCTTTTCTGGTTTAGATAATAAACACTTTGATATTTTTATTATGAATAATGATGGCACGGGCCTTGAAAGATTAACCTCTGCAAAGAAAAAAGATGGCACACCTGCGACAAACGAATACCCAACCTTTTCCCCTGATGGTCGCCAGGTTCTCTTTGTTAGCAATCGCTCCGGAAACAATCAGCTTTATATCATAAATATTGACGGTACCAATGAGCGTCGATTGACTTTTGATTCTTACGAATATTACTCTCCAAAGTGGTTGTGGAAAAACTAACCCCCGGGAGTATAAATGACTTTTATTAAAACGCTTGGCCTTTATGCAGCAGCTGCATCCGTTTTTGCTTTAACAGCAATTGCTGCTCCAAAAAATACAAAAACAAATTTTGATAAAAAAAAGGATAAAGAGATGATTGCTATATTTGAGACAAATCAAGGAACTTTTAAAGTTAAACTTTTCAATGATAAGGCCCCAAAGACTGTACAAAATTTTACAGAGCTTGCTGAGGGAAAATCAACAAATCCCAAGCTGGACGACAAGTTTAAAGGGAAACATTTTTATGACGGTACAATATTCCACCGAGTTATCCCCAATTTTATGATCCAGGGCGGAGATCCAGCTGGAAATGGTACTGGAGGCCCCGGTTATACATTTGCAGATGAATTTGATAGCTCCCTTAAATTTGATAAAAAAGGACTTCTTGCAATGGCCAACCGCGGCCCCAACACCAACGGAAGTCAGTTTTTTATTACCGTTGCAGCAACACCCTGGCTCAACAATCGTCACACAATCTTTGGCGAAGTCACAGAGGGCTACGACGTTGTAGAAAAAATTTCGAATGTGCCGAGAGATGGGAGCGACAAACCCAACTCAACTGTCACAATCACAAAAGTGACCATTCAATAATTTAATTAGTAGAAATTAAGATTTCTATGCGTCGATTTTTAGCACGATTTTCGGGTGAATCATTGGGCGCAACCGGCCTTTGATCTCCATAAGAAACAACTGTTAAAAGATCTGCCGGAACTTTATGAACCTTAATTAAATATCGAACGATCGTGGCAGCCCTTGCTGCTGCCAACTCCCAGTTGCTAGGATAAATATCACTTTGTACATGATCATCGTCAGAATATCCCTCAACCACAAGGGGGTGCTGTATCAATTTCAATATGCTTCCCAAAATTGCAAGTGAAGTCGTCGCCTCTGGTAAAATTTTAGCCGAGCCTGACGCAAAAAGATTTTTTGCATTAAGGGTCACGCGAACACCTTCTTTTTCGTCTCTTAACTGAATTCCACCATTTTTTATTTGTTCTGGTGTTAGTTTTTTATCCAAAATTTGCCAAAGAGCATCTCGTTTTTCACTATTAGGAATAGAGCTATTCTGAAAAATCTTAATTTGTGATTCAATAGGAGACCCGTCTTTACTGTATGTTGGAACAGGCTCACTTAAAATTCCGTGATCAGTTCCACCGCTTGGTATTTGAAACATTCCAAAGGCTTTGCGAACGGACTTCTCAAAGGATGTTTGTTTTTCTAAATCTGATTGTGACGTTGCATACATCACTGTAAAAAAGGCAAAAAGCAGAGTAAGAAAGTCTGCGTAAGAGACCATCCATCTTTCTGGATTATCGGGCTCGGCCCTTGCCCTTCTTTTCTTCATATGTTTGCCCGTGCCTCAGCTCTGTCTGGTAAATATACTTTCAGTTGCTCTTCAATAATAAAAGGATTGTATCCGCTTACAACACTGATCGCGCCGTCGAGGATCATTTCTTTAATCCGCGTTTCTTCTTGAATAATTCTTTTAAGCTTATTCGCTATAGGAAAAAAAATAATATTTGCTGATCCAACGCCATAAAGTGTTGCGACAAAGGCAACGGCAATACCCGAACCCAATTTTGCTGTGTCTGTCAGATTTCCCATAACATGAATCAAGCCGAGGACTGCGCCAAGAATCCCAATGGTTGGGGCATATCCGCCAGCGTCTGTTAAAAGTTTTGCTCCTGCCATTTGTCTTTCTTCTTCTTTGCGAATTTCTTCTTCAAATATTTTTTTAATCACCTGCGGATCAACGCCATCAACTACAAATTTAAAGACCGATGACATAAAGGGATGACTAAACGTATTGAGAGATTTTTCTATCTGCAGAATAGATTCTTTTCTTGCTGTCACAGCACTTTGATAAATTTCGCGGTAGATTTTTTCTGGGAGATCTTCATAAGATGTATTAAAAATTTTTCTTAAAAGTTTGAGTGCAACTCGAATATCTTGTTTGGTGCTACCGACGACAACGGCGCCAATAGTTCCGCCCAAAACGATCATCGCAGCGGAGCCCTGAACAATGGCCCCCACGTGCCCATCATCTAAAACAAAGCCAAGAAGTATGCCCGCAAAGGCAACGATTAAGCCCAATATGACTCGCATATCCATGAAGAAAACTCCTGGTGAAAATCATTTTTATTCTCTCATATTAATAGAGAAAATCTGGTCAAAAAGTGAAAGAGTTGGACTTTTGTCTAAACGCTGGTAAATTTTCTTACATGAAAGTTTTAGTAACAGGTGCTACCGGGTTTACGGGAGAAAAATTATCTCACTACCTTATGGATCAAGGTTTAGATGTGAGAATCTTGATACGCAACCCCCAAAAGGCAAAGGACTTTTCTCAAAAAATCGAACGTGTTCCCGGAGATGTCACCAATATCGACAGTCTCACTGCCGCATGCAAAGACGTCGATGGAGTTTTTCATTTGGCGGGCGTTGTAGGATACTCCAAGGCTCAACGCCAAGAAATGGAGAGAGTCAACATTGGGGGAACAAAAAATCTTTTGCTCGCCATGCAAGCAAATAAAGTAAAAAAGATTTTACACTTCAGCTCTGTTGTTGCCGTGGGCGCAAGTCCAACCCCAACGCCTCTCAATGAAGACTCTCCCTACAACATGCACCATTTTAATCTTGGATATTTTGAAACAAAAAGAACAGCAGAAGAGCTTGTTCTTAGCGCACATAAAAGCGGCTTCATTGATGCGGTTGTTGTGAATCCGAGTACTATTTACGGATATGGTGATGCACAAAAAGGATCTCGATCCGCGCAAATCAAAGTAGCGCAAGGAAGGTTTCCTTTTTACCCTCCGGGAGGAGCCAACATTATCGCCGTAGAAGATCTCTGCCAAGCAACTCTTGCAGCCTTTCAAAAAGGTCGCTCTGGTGAAAGATATATTTTGTCGGGAGAAAATCTTACGATCCGAGAAATTTTTAGCATGATTGCAAAAGAAGCTCGTGTCGAACCACCCAAAATTCCTCTCGGGCGCCTTGCTCTTTTATCTCTTGGAAAAATTGGTGATATCGCAGAATTTTTTGGCGCTCGCGGTCCTATCAATACAGAAAACGCAAGGGTTTCGATTCTCTATCATTGGTTTGATAATGCGAAAGCAAAAAAAGAATTGGGACTCAATCCCCGCCCTCCTCACCTTGCGATTCAAAAAAGTGTCCAGTGGATGCGAGACCACAACCTTATAAAGTCGGAATAGTCCATGAAATTTATTGGTTATTTTTTTCTTATTATCATCGTCTTTGCAGGCTACTCCTATATAACTCTGCCCGATTTTCGATATGTTTCTGGTTGCTTTACCACAAGTATGAATCATGTCTATCTTTGCTCCAAGTCTCCCCATTACGTTAGGCTTTCACAAATTTCTCCCAACATCAAAAATGCCATTATTATTTCTGAGGATGCCGCTTTTTACAGCCATAACGGCTTTGATCTTGATGAAATCAAAGACTCTTTTAAAAAGAATCTTGAAAAGGGCAAGTTTGCTCGCGGCGGCTCGACGATCAGCCAACAACTCACTAAAAATTTATTTTTATCTCAAAACAAATCCATTTTGCGAAAAGTAAAGGAGTTTATTTTAACCTATCGTATTGAGCAAACTTACAAGAAAGATGTTATTTTAGAAAAATATCTTAACGTTATTGAGCTTGGACCCAACATCTATGGCGTAAAAGATGGTGCCGAATATTATTTTCAAAAATCTCCAGGCCAAGTCTCTCCCATAGAGGGAGCTTTTCTTGCCTTCTTATTGCCAAATCCCAAAAGATATTCTGAAAGTTACAAGAAAAAGGAACTGACACCTTTTGCAAGGTCTCGTCTGAAAGATATTTTATTTAAAATGCATTATTATAAAAAAATTACCGATGACGAATATCAGACATCTTTAGAGCAACTTGCCAGATTCTTTAAACCCATTCCCGAAATTCCTGGAGAGCAAGAAGATTTTGCAAATGATGAGGACACCTCTCGTTCCTATGATCTCTCGATCCCCGAAACACAAAAAAAAGCTCTGCTAGAAATCAAAAACTCCACATTACAGGAGCCTCAAAACCACGCCTCTGAAGTAGACAGCAATTCTT
>JBDHWX010000110.1:0-6463 GCA_039810365.1 Bdellovibrionales bacterium
TATAACATAGGCCCAACTCCCCACTCCGTCCTTATAACTCCCATCTGTATAGATCTCTAATTTTTTTGACATGGTCCCCTTTTATTCCCTTTGTGCGGACTCTGATGATGAACTTAAAAGATCTTTAAAAGATTTGGAACGCGCCAAAATGATAATAAATGAAATAGAAAAAAGAATCATAAGTGTTGAAAGGGCATTGAGCTTTGGCGTATGACCTATTTTCATCGAGGCATAGAGTTTAATCGGAAGTGTATCAGACCCCACCCCTCCCGTAAAAAACGTTATCAAGAAATCATCAAAAGAAAGGAGAAATGCTAAAATAAAAGCCGTTCCCAACGCAGGCCTCAAAAGAGGAAGCGTAATCTTACGCAATATCACCCAAGACGAAGCGCCCAAATCTTGAGCCGCCTCCTCAATAGAAAAGTCAAGAGAGCTCAGCCGACTCATAATCACAAGAAGCGTAAAAGAAAGAGAAAAGCTCACATGAGCAATAATCACCGTAAGAAGACTTAACTGAAGTTTCAAAATAAAAAACCACGATAACAGACTTAAAGCAAAGACCAGTTCCGGCATAACTAACGAAATAGTCGAAAGTGTTTGCAGTGATCTTTTGAAACGAAATCTTGATCTCATAATCGTAATGGCTGCCGACGCTCCAAGAATTGTAGAAAGGAGACCATTGCAAACTGCAACAATAAGACTCCTCACCAAGGCGTCTTGAAGCTCTCGATCCGACATAATGTCTTGATACCAACGCAATGTAAGCCTCAGTTCATCCGTTGTTTTTTCAACCAAAGAACCAGCCATCATATAGAAAAGAGGAAAATAAAGCAGAATCAACACGATAAAAAGAATGGCAAAACACCATGCAGGAGCCCTTGGTCTATGCTTTTCCATTTAATCTTCCTTCTCTTGATGAGGCTTTCCCCATGCTGAAATTCCATAAGCCAAAGCACATAAAATAATGGTTAAAACAACAGAAAGGGCTGCGCCAAAAGGCCAATCTCTTGATTTTAAAAACTGCTCCGTGATGAGGTTACCAGCTAACATATTTTTAGCCCCACCCAAAAGATCTGGAATCACAAATTCTCCCAAAGTGGGAACAAAAACCAAAAGGCATCCATTGGCTATAGCTTGTCTTGTGTTGGGGATTAAAATTTTAAAAAGAGCATCCATACTATTACCACCAAGATCAGCATTGGCCTCTATCAATGAGAAATCAAATTTTTCTAAGGCCGTATAAATAGGGAACACCATAAAAGGCAAATAGCTCGTCACCATCCCATATAAAACCAAAATCTGATTTTGTGTCATAACGTAGTGGTCAAAATCAACATGAAGCCAAGTCAACAATTGAACAAGTGGGCCATCATAGCCCACAAAAAGTCTTATCGCAAAAACGCGAATGATAAGATTCATTAAAAACGGAATGGATAAAAGAAAAACATAGACAACTCTTCTTGTCGTTGTTGCCGTTGCCATGGCCCAAGCCATAGGAAAGCCGATCAATAAGCAGAGTGCCGTTGTTAAAAATGAAAGCTTAAGACTTTTCCAGAAAATATCAAAATAGATAGCATTAAAAATACGAACGTAAGATTGAAAACTGAATTGCCAGTCAATTCCCCCATAAAGCCCACGTTTAAAAAAACTGGTCATAAGAACCAACAAAAGTGGACCAATTAGAAATATCAAAAACCACAAAAAGGCCGGCCAACCCAAAAGAGATAAAGAGCGATCCGGCTTCTTCACTATTTATTTCCCAAAAATAAAAATGTGTCTTTAGGATCAAAAACAACACTCACAAGCATGCCAACCTGGAGCTTGTCATCAAGCTCTTCATCAGTCACAATAGCCTTAACCACCAAGTCCTTTGTAATTTCAACAAGAACTTCTGTCTGTGTTCCACGAAAAATCTTCTGTAAAATTTGACCACTGAGCATATTCATGTTGCTTGCAATTTCAGGCTCTTTTTTTGTTTCCAAAAGCCTAAGCCTTTCTGGTCTAATGAGAGCTAGGGCCATTTGAGAAGATGCTATCTGGGGCTCCTCCATCTTAGAACGTCCGTGTAAAACTGTATCTCCAACACGGATTCTTGCTAAATTTCCATCCATCCCTAAAACTTCACCTTCAAGAGTTGTCATGGGGCCCACAAATTGCGCTGCAAAAAGAGTTCTGGGCTCATCATACAAATCTTTTGGTTCACTGACTTGCTCTAACCGTCCCCGATTCATCACCCCAATACGATCTGAAAGCGCTAGAGCTTCTTCTTGATCATGAGTCACATATATAAATGTCAGCCCAAGCTGTCTTTGAAGCTGCTTCAGCTCTGTCTGCATATGTTCACGAAGTTTTTGATCTAAAGCAGAGAGAGGCTCATCTAGGAGCAAAATCCGAGGTCTATTCACAAGAGCCCTGGCAATGGCAACTCGCTGAGACTGACCTCCTGAAAGGGTTTCTGGTAGCCGATCTTTGTAATGAGTCATATTGACCAGAGCAAGTATCTCTTGAACACGTTCCTGAATTTCGTTTTTAGAAATTTTTTTAAGATTTAATCCAAAGGCTACATTTTCAAAAACAGTGAGATGTGGAAATAAAGCATATTTTTGAAAAACCATATTAAATGGTCTCTGCTGTGGTGGCAGCTGGTCAATTCTTCTTCCATCAAGCAAAATTTCACCAGAAGTGGGCGTTTCAAGGCCCGCAATCATCCGTAAAAGAGTTGTTTTACCACACCCACTAGGACCGAGAAGTGAAAAAAATTCCCCCTCGCGAATATCTAAAAAAAGCGAATCAACGGCCGCTTCCTGTTTGACAGAAGAATTAAAAAAGGATTTTCTTATGCCCACAATTTTTAACATGCAACTATTTAAAAAGGATTTCAAAAAATGTCCACTACCAAAATCACAAAATCAATTTTTTTTACATTTATTGCGGCTCTTTTCCTTACTAATGCTTGCACAAAAAAATCAGCCGATACAAAAAAAGAGGTGAATCTTGCCATTTGGGGCAATTACGTCACTCCAGAAATCAAAGAAGCCTTTGAAAAAAAATATAATATCAAAATAAATGTCTCAAATTACACTTCTAATGAAGAATTACTCGCCAAAGTACAATCTGGAGCTTCTGGAATCGATGTTGCCGTTCCATCAGACTATATGGTCGATATTATGGTGAAAACAGGCTTACTTGAACCTATTGATGCTTCTAAAATCACAAATAAATCTCTTATCTATGAAAATCTTTTAAAACAAGAATTCGATCCCGAAAACAAATATTCATACCCTTATGCTTGGTCAACAGCCGGAATTGCAATTAACAAATCTCTCTACACAAAACCCATTAAAGGCTGGAAGGATCTTTTTAATGATCCTGATCTAAAAAATAAATTCTCCCTTCTTGATGATGTTCGAGAAGCCATGGGAGCGGCACTTAAACTTCATGGCTATAGCGTAAACTCTAAGAATGATAAAGAGCTTCAAGAGGCCAAAAAATCTCTCTTGGATGCTAAAAAGCGTGTTAAAATGTTCAGGTCCGACACAGTTGAAGCTCTTGTTCATAAAGAAGTCGCCGTTGCCCATGCCTACTCCTCAGACGCCCTACAGGCCGCTCATAAAACTCAAGATAAAATCGAATATATTATTCCAGAAGAAGGAGGGACTCGTTCTATTGATAATCTCGTGATCATCAAAAATGCCCCCCATCTAGAAGCGGCCCATGTTTTGGTTGATTATTTACTTAGCCCAGATGTGAATGCCAAGTTTGTGAAAAATATCTTTGGAGGCCCTGTTTTAAAAACAACAAAAGAACAGCTTTCTGCAGATCTCAAAAACAACAAAGCTCTGTTTCCAGAAGAAAGTGTTTTAAAGAAGCTTGAGTTTATACGCGATCTTGGTGAAAAAACTCAAACCTACGATGAAATATGGACAGAGGTAAAATCTAAGTAATGATACTCAAAACAGATCATCTCATCTTACGTTATGCCAATGTTCAAGATGCAAAATTTATCTTAGACCTCATCAATTCTCCTGAGTTTATTCAAAACATTGGAGATCGAAAAGTTCACAACCTTGCAGACTCTGAGCAATATATATTAAATCGCATGGTCGCAGGTTACAACAAGTGGGGTTTTGGTTCCTATATTGTCGAATCTCAAGAAACTCAAATCCCCATGGGGTTATGCGGCCTTGTTCAACGAGAGGGGCTAGAGTTGCCTGATATTGGCTTTGCCTTCTTAAGACCATATTGGCACAAAGGCTATGCCCTTGAGTCTTCTCTTGCCGTTCTTCAATATGCTAAAGAAAAACTAAATCTTCATCGAGTCCTAGGCATTACAAAACTTGATAATCAACCTTCTATCCGCCTCTTAGAAAAATTAGGTTTAAAATTCGAAAAAATTGTTCCCGGAGTTTCAGAACCCAATCGTTTATTCTCTATTGATCTTTAAAAGGGTTTTAATACGACCATCAAAACAGAAATAATAAGAACAAGCGTTGGGATTTCGTTCATGATACGACACTGTTTTTCTGTTAATATAAATTCGCCTCGAGAAAACTTCTTTTGTATATGGAGTGCAAAAAAATGATATCCCACCAAAACAAAGAAAAATAAAAGTTTTATGTGTAACCATCCCATTTTAAGCCACTGAGGAGAAAGAATTAACATTCCTACGCCCGTTACAAAAACCAAAGCAAGCGCCGGGTTCATGATGATTTTTAAAAGCTTTTTTTCCATGACTTCAAAAACCCTGTTTGTATCTTGGCTCATGCGGTTTTGTACATGATAAACAAAAAGACGAAAAATATAAAAACAGCCGGCAAACCAAGACACAACAGCAATAATATGAACAGCCTTTATGACGTTATAAAAATTCATGGGTAAAGCCTCACCATCGTCCACCCTAATTTTTTATCAAGATTATACTGAAATCGATCATGTAATCGACCTTTCCCCGCTATCCAAAATTCAAAAAAATCTGGTACGACATGATATCCACCCCAGAACGGCGGACAAATAACATCCTTATCTTTAAATTTTTCTTCTATTTCTCGTTTTTTTATCTCCATTTCATTTTTCGATTTTAAAACACGGCTCTGCTGCGACACCCACGCTCCAATCTGGCTATCACGAGATCGGGTAGCAAAATATTTTTCAGACTCTTGTCTTGATGTTTTGACAACTCTTCCCTCAACGCGAATTTGTAATTCGAGGGTTTTCCAATGAAACGTAAGGGCTGCAAAAGGGTTGGCTTCAAGCTCTAAGGCCTTATTACTCTCATAATTTGTAAAAAAGAGAATGGTATTTTGCAATAATCCTTTAAACAAAACAGTTCGCGCTCTTGGTCTCTGCTCTTGGGATATCGTCGAAAGAGTCATCGCCGTTGGCTCTATTTCTTTTGATGTCACCGCAAGCTTTGTCCATTTATCAAATTCGAAAAAAGGATCTGGTGAGGGTAAATAATCAGCTGCAAATAAGGACATAAATTCTCCAAAAAAAAGCTAACCTTCTGGTTAGCTTTTCTATCACTTTTATTTTATTTAAGCCAATAGTTATACTGACTTTGCAGCATAGTACTCAGTAAAGAGACCTGCATCAAAAGGAAAAGGTATGTGCTCAAGACCTGGAACCGCCGTCACTGTCACCGTCGTACCCGCTCCACCGTTACCCTCTTTACGAAGATAATCTGCAAGCTCGAGACGAGGACTTTCCTGAACTCTTAAATAATTTTGAGAGTCAAAACCTTTTGCTGTTAAAGTGACTTTATCGCCAACTTCTAACACCGTTGAGGGCGTTTTTACTTTTTTATCGTTTACAAGCACATGACCGTGAGAACACATTTGTCTTGCTGCTAAAATGCTTGGTGCAAATCCCATTCTGAAAATAAGATTATCAAGCCTTCTTTCAAGCATACCAACAAGTTTTGCCGTCCAGTTTGAGCTTTGTCCCATTTTTGCTTGGCCAATAAAACGCTGAAGTTGCTTTTCTGTCACAATATAATGGGCTCGTACTTTTTGTTTTTCTTCGAGACGGAGAGCATAATCAGAATATTTCTTTCTCTTGTTCCCGTGTTGTCCCGGAGGATAAGGTTTGCGGCCAAGGGCACCAGGTTTTCCAAGTCCGGGAAGTTCGACCCCAAGACGTCTTTGTAATTTAAATCGTGACGTAATTCTTTTCATTCTTTTAAATCCTTATTTTTGAAGTTGTTTTAAGACCAGCATAAAACCATTGCCGCGGCTTGCGAGTGCTGAAACCAACATCTTCTCTTTAAGGACTCAGTTTTTAACGAGATAAGCGCATGAAGTCAATAGTTTATGGCTCAAGAATGGTCCGAATCTTCTGGCGGTTTTTTGTTATCTTCATTGTTTGAAGTTTCTTCAATCGCCCTATTGGTTAAGTATCTGTAAACTAAGGCAATAATGGTCAAATCATCAACAAACCCTACAAAAGGAATCATGTCTGGAATAAT
>JBDHWX010000111.1:0-6406 GCA_039810365.1 Bdellovibrionales bacterium
TGTGGTGCACCTCCGCCGCCTTTTTTGTTGTTACAGGCGACAAAAAGTGTCATTAAAGATACGCATAAAATCGTTGTTATAAGCTTCATATGCCTCTACTCCCTTTAAATTTGATTTAAGGCAATCATGTAATATTTACATTGCTAGAGATGTGCCAAGGAGTAGATCTCTAGCCACAAATACACCAAAAACAGAAAATATAAGTGATTACAATATGTTATGAGTAAATATCGAGTTTGACAAAAAGTCTATATTAGGGGGTGTTTTAAAAAAAGAAAGCCCTTTGCTTCGTTATTAAAGTACGATTATTGCGAATTGCTAAGTACCGTCACTTTTTTGAACTTAATTGTCTCTCTTTTTATAACGAAAATAAACTTGAAGGTAAATTGCAATAGCAACCCAAATAAGAGTGCGAAATCCCATGGCAAAGAGAGTTTTCGTCTGATAAAGACCACCAGATTGAATATAAAAAATAAGGTAAGTAAAAATTAAAAGACTTGTTAGAGCAATAAGACCCGCTAATTTTTTTGATAGGATCTTCTTTTTAAAAATCAAAAGTCCAGTTAAGACGTAAAAAAATCCCGCAATAAAGTTGTACCATAAAACAAGAGGGACAATTTCACCCCTTGTCTGAATTCCGATTTCGGTAAAAAGATTTCTTCCACCAGAGAAAATTGTGACGACACCAAAAAGAACAATAAAAAAGCTTAGCAAATAGCTTCCTTTTTCTTTGAATAAAAACATTGGACGATCCCTTTTTCGAAATCATTACTTTTTTAGAGAAAATGTTTTGTTATAAAGTTGAAGTTCTTTGTGGAACTTTTCCATGCCTTCTTTGTAGTCTCCCGATTTAAAGTGATTAGCACTTTCAAGAATGCCCGCCAATATAGGATGTAATGCTTGATCTGGTTCTGGAGCTAATTTGCATGTCTTAAAGATATCGTTAACTGTGTCTGTAATGGCATTTCCTGATTCTTTGATAGCCTGAATATCGTCTTGCTTGGTGTGAAGATTTGTTGCAATTTCTAAAATTTTATTCATTCTTACTTTAAGATCTTCCGTTGGAGCAAAGGGACCAGTTACCCGTACCATTTTATGATGCTTCATGGGTTCGTGATGATCCATCATCTTATGATCTTGCATATGTTCTTGGTGGTTCATCATTTTATGATTTTTCATCTGCATCTTTTGATTTGGTGTTTGAGCAAATGACATATTAAGAAAAAAAGGAACAAAAACTGTAATCAATATTTTCATAACGTATCTCCTTATTTTAAATCCCTTTTTGAAAAAACCTTAATTCCTAAAAGGGTAGGAAGAAAGGTCCACAAAAGAAGTGCTCCTATGGTCAGTATTGGTCCGAGATATCCGGACAACACTTTTTGTAGGATCTTTCCTGTATATCCCATCATAGCAGAAAGATCGAGATTTAAGAGAACTTCAACGCGGGTCAGATCAACAGGGTTTAAAAGCATTAAAATGAGGCTTGGGACTTCAATAGGGTATTCTTTAAGGGACCATGCAATAGCAAAAACGATAAGGTCATGAAATATTGCAAAATAAAGCCAGATCAAAAAAGTAAGTCCTATACCTTTCATACGATCTTGTACAAGAACAGAAATCAAAAGACCAAGTCCCACAAAAATAAAACTTAAAAGACTCCCATAAAAAAGAACAACAAGGGTTGCAAAATCAAAATGAAGATGGAAAAAAAGGGCGCCAAAAGTTCCAATAAGATAACTTCCGACAAGACCAACAGAAATAGAAATCCAAGAGGAAAAATAAACCTGAGCGCGCTGAATGGGCTGGGTTAGCAAAACGCTATGGAAGGATTCGGAGTTGTACCAATAAATAGCGGCATAAAGAATACTGATAAGAGGAACAATAAATAAAATAATACTTAAAAGGCTCGCCACTGTTTTTGAAGGTTCACTTCCAAACATTAAGAGACCATTGGTAAAAAAGAAGAAAAAGATTCCATAAAATAAAAGCCACTTGGCTCTCATTACATTAAAAAACTGATATTTTATTAACAATAAGAGTTCACGCATTTAATTTTTCTTTTCTTCAAAAAGTTGGATTACGGCATTTTCTAAATTGGTAGTTTGTGTTTTTTCAAGAAGCTGATTTTTTTTTCCAGAAAAAACCAAAGAGCCCTCATTAATGAAAACAAGGTTGTGAGCAAGTTGTTCGACTTCTGTCATAATATGTGAGGTCAGAACAACAGTTGTACCTTGAGAAACTTTTTTGGTTAAAAGTTCTTTAAAGCGTACAATAGAAAGTGGGTCAAGGCCCGCTGTAGGCTCATCTAAAATAATAATGGGGGCATCAAACATAAAGGTCATAACAGCTGCAATTTTTTGTTTAGTACCACCGGAGAGCTGTTCAAAGGGTTGTTTTAAAACATTTTCAATGTGAAAGTGTTGAATCAGTTTTTCTTTTTGAGAGCTTTTCTCCTTACGAAGGTCTTCAAGCATTGCAAAAAGTTCAAGAGAAGAAAGGTTTCCAGGAAACGATGGAACTTGTGGCATATAGCCAATTTTTTTTCTAAAAACGCCATTTGAGTCTTGTGGTTCTTGATCAATAAAAATTTGACCTTGGCTTGGGATGACCAATCCCAAAACACATCGGATCAAAGTGGTTTTTCCGCACGCATTGGGGCCAACCAGAGCTGTAATTTTACCGGTTTCAAAATTAAGGTTTAAATTTCTTAAGACGTGATGCTTTTTAAAGGATTTTGAAAGATTTTGAATTTTAATCACTAGAGGTTTCCTTGGGTAAATCTTTTCATGCGAGGTTCTTTATCTTTATAGCTTTCTGGGGTTAAAATAGGAAGTGCTGATTCAATTTGATCTAAAATTTGAAAAAATAAACTGTTTATTAATAAAATGCTAGCTTGATAGCGTTCCGTTAAAAGAGATGTTAACTGAACAGGGTAATAAGGTTCATCTCCAATCTCGTCATGGTTAAGGTCTAGCCCCTTGTAACGATCCCAGTAGTTACCAGAAATTTCGTTCATATTTCTTGTAGCATTTGTTGAAATATCAAAGGTATTTCCAATAAAATCATTTCGTATAATTTTATTAGACTCAGTATTGCCAAGAAGTCTTAATGCCCAACCATTGGATTGAAAAAGATTGGCTTCAATAGAGCTTCTTGTGGTGTTGTCAGAAAAAAGCCCCACAGTGTTGTCATAAAATTCGTTTCCACCAATAATACTCTCAGAAATATCTTTTAAAAGAAGACCATAAGATGCAGGCCCATGATTTCTTTCAAAGCGATTTCGAAACATTAAAACACCACGAGAATACATAACGGCCACACCGCTATCGTTTTCAGCAAAAGTATTTTCTCTATATTCATTATAATGTGAGTACATAAAATGAAGGCCATAACGAAGATTTTGAAAACTTTTGTTTTTTTGAATTGTACTGTTGGTTACAAATTCAAAATAAATCCCATCACGATTTTGAGAAAGCGTATTGCCTTCAATTGTGATTTTTTTGCTTTTCCAAATATGAATTCCATTACCCGAAAGGCTTTCGGAAAGCTTTGTTCCAAAGGCTTGGTTTTCTAGAATCTGACAGGACTCCACATTGGCGAGATAAACTCCAAAGGCATTATTTTTAAGGATATTTTTGGAAACCAAACAGTCGTTGGCATCTTCGATGTGAATTGCCGCCATTTCTTCTGTGTAACTAAAACCAGAATTTTGAATTTGAAAGCCAGAAATTTCAACATGGTGTGCGGAAACAACAAAACCATTTCCACTTTTTTGTAAATCTAGAATTGGTAAGTGATTAAAGTCTTTAGCTAAAATTTTAAGGCTCTTATTAATTTTGATATTGTGCTCGTAAAATGTTTCAGGTGCAACAAGGAGGGTGTCACCAGATTGAGCAATTTGAATGGCAGATGTAATAGTTTTATATTCACAACTTTGGCAAACCTCAAGTGTTGCAGCAAAAGAGAGCTTGCTTACAAAAAATAAGAAAATAAAAATTAGTGTGAAAGCTCTTTCCAATTGGTGACCTTTCCTGAAGAGTTTTTACTAAGTTGATCAAGGAAGCTCTTGTTTTTAGAAGCTATTGGACCTGGCCCCATAGGGCCAGCTATTTTAGATTGGTTTAAAAAAAATGCATCTTCTGCTTTTAAGAGAGTG
This sequence comes from Bdellovibrionales bacterium, assembly GCA_039810365.1. GTDB lineage: Bacteria > Bdellovibrionota > Bdellovibrionia > Bdellovibrionales > JAEYZS01 > JAEYZS01. Next base: position 4,160 of record JBDHWX010000111.1, read on the forward strand.
TCGGGTGTTTTGTAGTCTGCAACGTAAATTGATTTGGGAGTCACTTGATTCTTTTTTAAATATTCCTGCAAACAATTAATAGAATCAAATTTATAGATTCGTCCCTTTGTCGTAATAATCTCAGCACCAAAACGGGTGTCGGTGACTTGCATGTGACAATTGTCGCAGTTATCTTTATGGGCCCTTAAAGGTTCGGGTTTATTTGTGCAACTGACAAAAAAAAACAAAATCAGGGCTGGACTAAAAAACTTTTTCCAGTTTTTTTTAATGGGTTCCCAAAATAAGACCAAGAAAATAAGTAAAAAGCCAATGGTAAGAGCATAAGTACTAATATCGGGAATAGAATAGGCCTCGATATTCAGAATTTTTTTATATCCTAAAAGTGGAGGTTGATAAGTCATGCCAGGAATTTTAATGGGGGCGTCAGGGTGAAGATTGTGTCCATATCGGTATCCCCAGAGATAAAAGTCATAAAAACCTAAAAGCGAGAGCAAAATCGTGAGTCCAAACCATATTTTAGGAAGGAGTAACTTTTTGGCAAAAAATAGCAATAAGAGACCCGTAACAAGAATAATCGTTAGAACCCATGGAATAATCTGAAGCTCAGGAATTTGATCAGGAACGATGTGTTGCATTCCAATATAATGATTAAGAATGTTGATTTGATCCACATTGCCAGCCATGTGACTTGCAAAGATTTGAAGAGTGAGCCACTCAGGATACTGAGGGGCCCAGATTTCGATTCGCCAAATAGGAAGGATAAGGGAAACGCTCATGAAAAGAAGTGCTACAAAGAAGATAATCTTTTGTTGTTTTGTCATGAGCGTATTTCTCCATATTACTTTTTCGAATCGATTTGTCTGAAGTATTCAAGAAGTTCGCGTGCTTCTTCTTGAGTTAGGGCCATATTTGCCATTTGAGTTGCATATGTAGCAAGAAGCTCTTTTGCAACAGGGTCTTTTTGGACCATTTCTTCAGGATTCAGAGTCATATTCATAATCCATTCTGGTTGACGACGCAATGTTACTCCTCTGAGCGCTGGGCCAACAAAGCGATCATCAATTTTATGACAAGCTGTACACTTCATTTCAAATACGCCCTTACCCTTATTGGCAAGATCGGCCTGAATATCACCTAATGTGACACTCTTAATTGGGCCAATACCCTTGCTTGCAGTTTTTTCTACTTTTTCTTGAGTTTTAGGCTCAGTAGAAACTTCCTTATTTGTATCACTTGTTGACCAGTAAAGCGGTACGTTGGCATTAGCCTCTGAAACTCTTAAGTAACCCTGCATTTCTTGGTGGAGGGCTGAGCAGAAGTCTGTGCAATAGTAAGGGTAAATCCCTGCAAATTTTGGTACGAATTTAAGTGTTGCAGTTTCGCCCGGTGTTAAGAGAAGTTCGGCAGCATTTCCACCAAAAATTGCAAAACCGTGTGCAATATCCCAATCTTGTTCAATGTTGGTGACGTGAAAGTAAACCGTGTCGCCAACTTTAACACCTTCAATAATATCAGGCATAAGGTGCGAACGAATAGCAGTCATATAGACATGAACATCTTTTCCTTGTCGTACAACTTTAGCCTGAGATTCTGTTCTTGCAACATAGGCATGATTATTTTTTGAAATATCATCAATCTTTTTAACTTTATCCATGATGAGTTTTGCAGGAATCCCTTGAGCATAGTGTGGCTCTCCAACAGTTGGAAAGTCTAAGAGAAGCTGCATTTTTTCACCAGAAATATCAATGAGCTGTGCTGCTTGAGGGAGATCTGTTCCCACAGGTAGGTAACGATCTTTAGTGATCTTATTCATAGCTAAAAGATACTTGCCATAGGGTTTTGCAGAGTCTCCACCTGGAATCATGATATGACCAAGAGAGTAGTAAGTTGGAATACGATCGACCACCTGCCATGTTCCAACTTTCCATTTCACAACCTCTGAGCTAATAAAACAAGAAGTGTAGGCGTAGCCTTTGTCATCAAACTCAGTATGCAATGGCCCAAGGCAAAGATTTTGAACCTCACCAGCCATAACAGAATCGTAATCAAGAACAGGGACACCTTTAAACTCACTTGTTATTTTTTTATTTTCTATAGCCTTTAAGAGCTTATCAAACGAATAGGCTGTAACTTGGGCTGCAAGTTTTCCTCCGGCTACAAAGTATTGTCCTGTTGGATCAACGTCGGATCCGTGAGGAGATTTTGCCACAGGAACATAATAAATCATACCAGGGCAGTTCTCAGGTT
>JBDHWX010000112.1:0-6396 GCA_039810365.1 Bdellovibrionales bacterium
ATAATTTCAAATGATACAGAGTCAATTTTAATATCCATTTGAAAAGCTGTAATTCCGTCTCTTGTGCCTGCAACTTTAAAGTCCATATCTCCAAGATGATCTTCATCACCCAAAATATCTGTTAAAATTGCAACTCGATCGCCTTCCTTAATCAGTCCCATTGCAATTCCTGCAACATTTCCTTTAACAGGAACACCCGCATCAAGAAGAGCTAGCATTCCAGAACAAACTGTTCCCATGGAGCTTGAGCCGTTACTTTCAAGAACCTCGCTCACAATACGAACTGTGTAAGGAAATTTTTCGTTATCTGGAATAATCGCCGAAAGAGCTCTCTCCGCTAAATATCCGTGACCAATTTCTCTTCTGCTTTGTCCACCCATACGACCAGTCTCACCGACAGAATAAGGAGGAAAGTTATAATGCAGCATAAATGACTTTTTAATACTACCTTGAAGAGCATCAATAATTTGCTCGTCCATTCCTGTACCCAAAGTGACTGTTCCTAGCACCTGAGTTTCACCTCTTGTAAAAAGTGCTGAACCATGAGCGCGAGGCAATAAACCCACTTCACATGTAATTGGACGAACCGTTTTGGTATCACGACCATCAATGCGCACTTTATCATCTAAGATCATATGGCGTGCACTTTTATACTTTAGGTCTTCAAATAATTTTCCAATTTCTTTTTCTCTTTGAGAAAGAGCATCACCTTCAAGACCAGACGTAAATTTCTCTGTACATTCTTGAAGAGCAACGTCCATGGCATCGTATCGCTCAGCCTTAGATTTAATTCTGTGGGCTGCATTGACCTTTGGTTCTAAGAAAGATTGCATTTGTTCTTTAATACCAGTTTCGATTTCAAGAATCTTACATTCTCTCTTTGACTTGGCACCTGTTTTTTCACGAAGTTCATTTTGCAGTTTAAACATTGGCATCATGGACTCGTGAGCAAATTTAAGAGCTTTTAAAACTTCCTCTTCTGACAAAAATTGGCTTTCGCCTTCGACCATCAAAAGACCGTTTTTAGAGCCGGCAATGGTAACTTCAAGATCTGACTCTTCAAGTTCCTTAGGAGAAGGATTAGCAATAAATTTTCCATTAACACGACCAACACGAACAGCTGCTGTTGGTCCATTAAAAGGAATATCACTTGCATGAATAGCCGCAGAAGCAGCAAGACTTGCTAAAATATCAACTGGAAACAAACCATCAGAACTTAGAACTGTCGCAACAACTTGTGTTTCGTGTTTATAGCCCTCTGGAAACATGGGGCGAATAGGTCTGTCCACAAGCCTTGCAGAAAGTGTTGCAAGTTCACTTGGTTTAGCTTCCCTTTTAAAATATCCACCAGGAATTTTTCCTGTGGCATAAAATTTTTCTTGAAACTCTACAGTGAGAGGAAAAAAATCAAAATTAGATTCTTTCTTCGAAGAAACCACAGTAACTAAAACCATGTTGTTTCCACACTTAGCAAGAACAGCACCATCGGCTTGTTTTGCTAGCCATCCCGTTTCAAGCGACACGGTATTTTCACCAAACTGACCTTGTACAATTGTTTTCATATTCTCTCTTTTTCTTTTTATTTACGGATTTCGAGTTCTTTAATAAGGCTACTATATTTTTTAAAATCACGAGATTTAAGATAGTCCAAAAGTTTTCTTCTTTTATTGACCATTGTTAAAAGCCCACGGCGACCATGAACATCTTTTTTATGAGTCTTAAAGTGTTCAGTGAGTTGATTAATTCTTTCTGTCAAAAGAGCCACTTGAACCTCAGAGCTTCCTGTGTCTAACTCTGATCTTTGAAAGTTTTTAACAATTTTTGATTTTACATCTTTGTGTAATGCCATAGTTTTCTCCTAGTTAAGGGTTGCCCCAAAAGCGTCTGGCAAGGCGTCTTTCAGAGGTGAAGTGAAACTATGATGATTAGCCTATCGAGTCAAGCCTGAGATTATATAAAAACCTTTTTTAATTTAAGGGGTTGGCCATTTTTTTGTGTTTCTAAAAAGCAAATAATTTCTGGCGAATGAGGAGCTGTTACGAATACCCCTTTTGGCCTTATATTCGTTCCTAAAATCAATTTTTCCGCCTGAACCATAATTCGAGGAGATACTAGCCCATGACCAATTTGTGTTTGTTCTTTTTCGGTCGCCATAACTCGAGGCCAATTTGAAAGAATTTCGTTAAAGGGAATCCATGCAGAAGATTCTGGACTTAGGTTTTCAATAAAATCAGCCTGCAAAAGTTCATAGGGTTCATTAAAGGTTCTCTTGAGCTCCAAAACCATGGCCCCACACCCCAGGCGTCGTCCCAGCTCCTGAACCCATGAACGAATATAAGCTCCCTTAAAACATTTTAAAAATACAGAAATATCGTTGCCACTTCTCTCTAAAAATTTTGCCTCATAAAAAGTCATGATCCTTTCAATAACAGGAACCTCTTCATTTTTTCTTGCCAATTCGTATAGTTTTTTCCCATCTAATTTGACGGCTGAGAAAGCAGGAACTCTTAAAGTAAGATCTCCTGTCATTTCTCGGATTGTTTTTTGAATCACTTCATTGGAAACAGATACCTCTTGTGTGCTTAAAATTCGACCTTCTCTGTCTAGTGTATCTGTTTCAACGCCTAACCGTACCGTAACAATATAATCTTTTTTACCAGCCATGATATATTGAGAAAGTTTATTTGCACGGCCTACGGTTAAAATTAAAAGTCCCGAAGCAATGGGATCAAGTGTTCCCGTATGCCCGACCTCTCTTGTTTTTAGTATTTTTCTTGCTTGGGCTACAATATCGTGGCTTGTCGGGCCAGATGGTTTATGGACAAGTAAAATTCCAGAAGGTTTATTCATAATGTATTTTAAAAAAATTACTCTTCTGTTTTACTAGATTTCTTACGATCAATCTCTAGTTTTCTAATGGTTTCTTGCACTCTCATGGCCTCATCAAATTTATTATCAACTAAAAATTTGAGTTTTGGGACATACTTCATTCGTATTTGAGAATTAATGTAACTTTGAATTTGAGGTGCAAAGTTTTGTAGCGCTTCCACATTTTTTTGTGCAGCCTTTTCTCCGTCTTGATTATGAACAAAAGCCTTCGCACTGCGCAGATCCCTTGAAACGATCACTCTCGTAATGGCTGCAATACCATCAACTTCTGAACCCAAATGACAAACCATGTAGTTTGAAATGAGTTCATAAAGTTCTCTTTCAACTCTTAGAATGCGACGACTAGCACCTTCCATACAACCACCTTCTGCCGATATTCACTAAATACTTCTTGAGATTTCTTGCTTCTCAAATGCTTCGATGGTGTCTCCTACTTTGATGTCATTATAATTTTCAATACCAATACCGCACTCATAACCAGAGGCAACCTCTCTGGCGTCGTCTTTAAATCTCTTAAGACTTGAAAGTTTCCCTTCATAAATCATACGACCATCTCGAATAAGTCTTGCCATAGACGATCTTGTGATTTTGCCATCTTTTACAAAACAGCCTGCGATAGTTCCAATTTTAGGAACCGTAAATATCTGACGGACCTCTGCTGAGCCAAGAATATTTTCTCGAACTTCTGGGGCGAGCAATCCTGAAAGCGCTTTCTTGATATCGTCAACAAGCTCATAGATGATCGAATATGTTTTAATCTCAATGCCTCGTTGCTTGGCAAGGGTTTGAGCACTCGTATCAGGACGCACGTTAAATCCAATAATAAGTCCCTCAGAGGTTTGAGCCAACAAAACATCAGACTCTGTAATGCCACCAACAGCGGAGTGTAAAACTCGAACCTTCACTTCATCGTTGCCTGTTTTCTCTAAGAGCCCCTTAACTGCTTCTACACTTCCTGCAACATCTGCCTTTAAAATAATGGGAAGCTCTTTTGCATTTCCAGATTGAATTTTTGAAAAAATAGTTTCCAAACTCATTTTTGAGTTTGGAGTATCTTTAAGCTGATTTTCATCTGCTAAACGTTTCGCTGCAACTTCTCTGGCCGTTTCTTCCGAGTCCGTAACATCAAAAGGATCTCCAGCAAGAGGAGAGTGATTTAAACCTAAAAGTTCAACGGGTTCTCCTGGTAAAACTTCATCTAGTTTTTTCCCCTTATCATCCTGCATGGCTCGAACACGTCCATAAGCTGTTCCGGCCACAATAGATTGACCATTTTTGAGAGTCCCGTTTTTAATGAGAAGTGTCGCCACAACACCACGTCCCTTTTCCATCCTGCTTTCTACAACAATTCCTGTTGCCGGGCGATTGGGGTTGGCTTTTAACTCTTGCATTTCAGCTACAAGCAGCACTTGTTCTAAAAGTTCTTTAATTCCTTGTTTTTTAATAGCGGAGACAGGAGCAAAAATGGTTTGACCGCCCCAATCTTCTGGTAACAATTCGTATTCAGAAAGTTGTTGCTTGATTCGATCAGGGTTGGCTTGGGGCTTATCCATCTTATTAACAGCTACAATAATTGGAACACCTGCACTCTTGGCATGATTTAATGCCTCAACTGTTTGGGGCATGACACCGTCATCAGCTGCAACAACTAAAATCACAATATCTGTCACATTGGCACCGCGAGCTCTCATGGCGGTAAAGGCTTCGTGGCCAGGAGTATCGATAAATGTAATGGATTTACCACTTTCAAGGGTCACCTTGTAAGCGCCAATGTGCTGAGTAATCCCTCCTGCTTCACCAGATGCTACATCTGATTTTCTAATGGCATCAAGTAAACTTGTTTTTCCATGGTCCACATGTCCCATAACTGTTACAACCGGAATTCGTGGCCTCATATTTTCTGGATTCTCATCAATTTTATTTTTGGTATTAATGATCTGTTCAGCTGTTTGATGGACGTTGATAACCTCATGTTTATATTCCGGCGCAATAATCGCCGCTGTTTCAAAGTCAATATCCGAATTCAACGTCACCATCATCCCCTCTTTCATAAGTCGAGAGGTCAACTGTGCGGCTTTGATTCCTAGTTGTTGTGCGAAATCAGAAAGCTTAATAGTTTTTTCAATTTTAATAATTCGCTTGTGAGCTGCTGCTGTTGTAATTTGCGTTTTCTTAGATTCTTTACTCGGAGATTTCTTCTTCTTAGGCTGAAAAATAATTTCTCTCTTGCGAAATTCTGTCGCTGTAAAACCCTGAACCTCTTCTCCCGTCTCACGCGCCTTTTTTTTACGTTCTTTTTCTAACTCTTCTTCTTCTTTGATTTTCTTTTTTCGCTCTTCATGATCATAATCAATATAAGAATCAAGAGGAGCCGCCACAAACCCTGTACGAATACTTCGAGAGCCACCACCGCTTATGGATGTTGGAGAATTCATTCCTCCACTACTGCTGTGTCCGTGTCCATGACCGCCTTGTCCCGGCCCATACTGCGCTTTAAGTGGCTTCACACGATTAAGATCCATTTTTCCAATAATATTTTGTTTAATTGGTGCCTTTTGTACAGCTTCTGTCGAAGTTTGCACAGGAGTTCCTGCCGCCTCTGTCTGCTGAGGGTTGTCCTCGTGAACTCTTTCCAAAACCTCTGCTTCTTCAGATGCATGCTGTTGGGCTTCGTGAACAGCCGCCATCTCTTCGGCCTTACGACGAAGAACAGTTCTTTTTTCGGCTGTCTTTTTAACAGTTCCAACCGCCTTTTTGGCCACAGTCTTTTTTGCTACAGGCGCCTCAGTTTTTTCTACTTTTTTTGCTACAGCTTTTTTTCTTGTTGCGGGTTTTTTCTTTACCGCTTGAGATTTTTTTTCTTCATCAAGTTTATTACGAATGAGTTCTATTGTTTCAGAATCAAGAGATGCCATGTGATTCTTAACAGGAATCTCCCATTCCCTAAGCTTGTCCATTAAGTTTAAAGTCTCGATACCAATTTCTTTTGCAAATTCAAATACTCTCAATTGAGACACCTTGTTCCTCTTGTCTTTCTAAAAGCCTAAAACGATTACTCATTTTCTTTTTCTTGTTTCTCTGATGTCGATTCACTTGTTGGATTATTTTCAAACTGCGCAAGGGCATCTTTTAATCTTTGATCTGCAGAGCTACGCGCAAGATTGCTGACAACCTCTTTTGCCTCTTCTCCTTGTGGAGCCGTTGGAATTGGCTCTCCAGACTCTTGATATTTCTTTAAGAGTGCTTGGCAATCTTCAATAAGCTTTCTGGCGGCAGATTCCTCTTCGTAGCCTTTTGCATCTTGTATTTCAATAACTGCCGCATCAGCCACATCTTGAAATGTTGCAAAACCTGCTTGAAAAATATTTTGCGCCTGAATATCTGTTACCCCTGGAACCAACGATAAATTAAAGATGGCTTGGGCTGTTCTTGTCACAAGAGCTGTTTCAGAGACAATGTCGATCTTCCAACCCGTAAGTTTGGCCGCAAGTCTTACATTTTGGCCCC
>JBDHWX010000113.1:0-6395 GCA_039810365.1 Bdellovibrionales bacterium
TGTGAAACAACAGGAATAAACTCACAGTTTTCAAGTTTTTTAAAACTATCGGCATAAAGGATTTCATCTTCGGTTCTTACCCCAAGAAGACAGGTGAGTCTAGTGGGTTGAAACTCTTCAAATCTCTGTGAAGAAATCATGGAGTAGTAAGGTGCTATACCTGTTCCGGTTGCAATAAAAAACGGATAACGTGGTTTTTGAGTTTTATATGTAAACCTTCCATAGGGCCCCCAGATCTCGGTTTCATCTCCTGCTTTAAGATTACTGAGGTAGGTGGTGCCTTTACCGCCTTCGACAAATTTAATACAAAGGGTAAGAACAGGGCTTTCGGGATTAGACGCCACAGAGTAGGACCTAGACATATTTTTTTCTGGATTTTCTGGGTCCTTAAACTTAACCATTACAAATTGACCCGCCTCAAAGGGAATGGGATCTTTGAGTTCAAAATCAATTTCAAAAACAGTTTTGGAGATATATTCGTTGCGAACAACTTTTGCCTTGGTTTTAATAAGTGCCATAGGGTGATGTTATAATACATTTTTTTAAGAATCGTCTAGGTTTTTAGAAAAATTATAATAGTTTTTAGGCTTTAGTTAATATTGTCAGATATAAAAAAACAGTGCGCACCAGACGGAAGAAGTTTTTTATTTGAGCAGGGAATGGTCATCTCTTCAGTTTCAAAAATACCTTTAAAGTCAGAACAGGTTTGCATGAGAAGATTTTGAAGGGCTATGGGCGTATATCCTTGGGAATGGGAGCTTAATTGCATAAAAGAAAAGTGAGGGCTCATTAATTTTTTAAGATCATCAAGAAGGGGTAAGAGGTGATCTTCAATCTTCCAGACTTCATTTTTTGTACCACGACCAAAGCTTGGAGGATCTAAAATTATGGCATCATATTTTGAACCACGGCGTACTTCTTTTTGTACAAATTTTTGAACATCATCAATAATCCAGCGTACGTTAGAGTTTTCAAGACCAGAAGCTTTAGCATTTTCTTTTGCCCACAGAACACTACTTTTAGAAGCATCCAAATGAACAACACTTGCCCCTTTTTGAAGACAGCTCAGAGTCGCTCCTCCCGTATAGGCAAAGAGATTTAAAACTTGAAAACTTTTTTGTTTTAAGAGAGCAGATTCGATTAATTTTTGTAAGCGTAACCATTGAGGCACTTGTTCAACAAAAACACCTAAGTGCCCAAAACTTGTAAGCTTCATAACCATTTTGATATTGTTAAAAGAAACAATGAATGGCTCTTTTATTTTAGGGTTATTGATTTTCCACTCACCCTTACCATTGCTGTAGCGCTCATAGTAGGCGTCTGCTTGAGATATCCACTCCTTAACACTTTGGTCGGGCTTCCAGATGGCCTGTGGAGATGGCCTTACAATTTTAAAATCATCAATTTGCTCAAATTTTTGGAAATATCCCGAATCGATTAATTTGTACATAAAGTGTGTCATTTTCTAACACAAGTTCTAGAGCTTTTCTAGACTATTTAAAAGGGTTTGGAATGCCGAAAAAATTTCATAATCTATTAAAAATTAAAGGTTTTTTATGAATATTAAAGCTAATAAAATTCTCTGGGAAGATATCTTTAAGAAGCTGAAATCAGAAAAAAGAACCAAAATGGATTTTTTAAGATCCATTCCATTTTTTCAACGTTTAAAATCTCATCAGCTTGAGGAAGTCTCAAATGTTCTTCATGAAAGAATCTATGAACCGGGAGAATATATTTTTGAGGCTCAGCAACCTGGTGCCTCACTTTTCTTGATTCAAGAGGGAACCGTCAGCATTGAAGCACCATTAGAAGATGAAAAAATCGTACAGCTTGCGTTACTTAAAGACCGTTCATTTTTTGGAGAATTGGCTTTGTTAGATGAAACTCCTCGATCCGCAAGTGCAAAGGCAGTTGTAAGAACACGTGTGTGGGCGCTTTTCAGAAATGATTTGCAGAAGCTTTGTCACTCAAGGCCTGATATCGCCTGTGAGATTTACAAAATATTGGCCAATATGGTAGGTGAAAGACTTAAATCCACAAACAAGCTCTTAAATGGCCAAGAGGCAGTAAAGGCTGCCTCATGACTTTCAATCGCCAGCAAAGAGCACTTATTTTTAAAGGATTTGCTTTTTTATGTAGTATAGGTCTTTTGATTTTTCTTGTTATTGCTTTAAAAAAATTAATTTTCCCAATGATTGTGGGAGCCCTACTTGCGTATTTATGTCGCCCACTTTTAAATCTTTTTCGATATCATTGGCTACCAGAGGGCATAAGACTTTTTATCCTTATGGTTTCTTTTGTTGGGTTTTTATTTGTTGCAACATGGGTGGTAAGATCAAATCTTCCTAATGAGGCAGAACTTTTAGAACTATCAACTCGCATACAATATAAGCTCAACGAAAAATCCGCCCAGTATTTTGAAATTTCAAAACCAAAAAATGAAAAAAGTTTTATATCAAAAGTCTTAGAAGAACAATTTGCACCGTTTGTACAAGATCTGAATCATTTTGTTTCGCTTAACGAAGCACAAGAAAAACAATTTCTAGGCTATTATCAAAGAGGACTAATTTTAGAAAAATACTATCAATATTTTTTAAAGAATAAAGATTATAAAGAGTCAGATTCAAAACGCGAAGTGTCTTCTACTCTGGTAGATGGAAATAAAAAAGCATTTCAGCTTTCTCGTATTATGGGGGTCTTTGAAGTTTGGATTATAACTCCTCTTGTCTTTCTATTTATGCTATTTGATAAAGGAAACTTTTCACGATATTGGGTTAGGTTGATTCCAAATCGCTACTTTGAGTTAACGCTTACTGTATTTGAACAGGTTAATCTTGCCATAGGAAAATATTTAAGAGGAACTCTTTTAGAGTGTTTGTGCGTTGGGCTTTCTATGTTTTTGGGTTTGTTTTTGATCGGCATTGACTTACAAGCAGCCTTTTTGATTGCTATGATTGCAGGTCTGGCCAATGCTATTCCATTTCTTGGAACAGCGGTTGGTTTAGTGGTGGGTGTGGCTTATGCTATGATTGCAGAAGATGTATCGCCTATTTTGCCATTTTTAAAACAAGATGATCTTTTGATTGCAGTCATTGCAGTTATGACAATCGTTCATTTTTTAGATAATGCAGTTTTTCAGCCAATGATCGTGGGTCATGCTGTGAACCTTCATCCGGTCATTGTGATTTTGGGTATTTTGGGTGGCTCTTTAATGTTTGGTTTTTCTGGAGTTTTGCTTGCCATCCCCACAATTGTTGTTGTGAAAGTTTTTATCGAGACTTTATCTAAAGGTCTTAAGGATTATCAAATTATATAGGATGTTTATGTCTTCACTTTTAGTTGAAAAAATAAAATTTTATAAAAATATGCTTTTGATATTTTATTTTATCAATGTGGTGAGTGTGACTTTGGGAATTGTTTTGTCTATAGGGATTCTTAAAAGAACAGGCATTTTAGAAACAGAACTTCTCTTAACGGCCATTATCAGCCTGTTATTTGGAGCAATTCTACCCTTTTATTTTATTTATAGAATTAAAAGAAAAATCTTATTATTGCAAAAAGAAGTCGAAAAACAAATTCAATCTTGGGTTCGTGGATGGATGGCAACATATCAACAGTATGGTGAAAAATCTTTTCAAAATTCAGAGTTTTGGTTGAAGATAGTCCTTCTTTCGGTCGAGCAAATTGCGCAGTATAACGCACACCCAGCTGTTTTTATTGGTGCACAAATATCTAGTATTATACGTCAAGAATTAGATAAAAAAAGTTCAGAAGCAACAGCGTAATGGTCTGAAGCTGTAATCTTTTCTGACTTCACTTCTACAACTGGCTCTTGAAACAAAATCTTACTTTCTCCATGAGAAACCTCGATATTATTCATCGGCTTATATAAGATATGATCAATACGTTGATTGGGTGAAGTTGCATGAAAGCTTTGTTTATTTAAGGGGTTTTCAATATCCCAAGTAATAAATCCTTCTTGGTAATCAAAAATATCGCGATATTGATAAAATTTAAAAATTTCAAAATTATTTTTTGATACTTTTGGTCCGGCATTAAGATCACCAGAAATAATACTCACATCATTTTCTCTTTCGTGAGCCCGCCTAATCATTTGATGAATTTGTTGTTCGCGGATTTTGTTGGTATGGGGATGTTCGGGATGATAAAAATAGCCACCAGCCGTTGTATGACAATTGATAAGATGAACCTTATGTTTTTGCAGTTGAATCTCTGTTTCTAAAAACCCTTTATCTACAAAAAGTCTTTCGTCCAAAGTGGATTTTTCATATTTTTTAAAATCAGCATAGGGGATAGGGTATCGACTTAAAACAACAAGACCACTTGACCACTTCCATTTTTTCTCTGCATGATAAAACACGTTATATGGATATTTACTAGTAAGGGTATCATGTATGAGTTTTGCATCTTTTCGAGAATATACCTCTTGCAGACAAATGATATCAAAATCAAAATTATTAAGGTTTTGTAATGCCATTTTAAATCGCTCTTCTAAAAATGGTGTAAATTCAAAAACCTTAACTCCATAAATTGAAATTCGAAGTAATCCTAGGTTGTAGGTTAATATTTTAAGATTCATGTGTGATAAGCCATTTTATCAGAAAGTTTTTGACCACGGCTTTTTAATGTTCTTTCTATATGAATTAAAAAAACTTCTTCAAGTTTTTCTTGAACAGTTGGAGACTCTAAAATCCCAAGAGCTCTTGCAATAGCCTCCATGGTTGAAACTCCATCTGGTTTAATTTTTCTGCGCAAAAAAAAGAGACTTGGCTTACTAGGTTCGAGATGCACATGAGGAATTTTATCTAAATAAGGCTCTCTTTTTGAAAATTTTCGTGTTTGTCGCCAGCTTCCATCTGGCACTATTAATTGAATTTTTTGACCCTTAAATATTTCTTTTTTAAGAGGGGTGGACTTTTCTGAGGGATAGAGAAGTATGGGCGTGTAATGAGATCGAAAAACTCGCTCTTGCAAAAGCGGTTCTTCTTGTACACCACGCAATAGAATCTCACTATTTTTTAAAATAGATGTCGCAATTCTTGCCGTGTTGGTTGTGGTATAGGTTTCTCGTTTGTGCATAAGAACTGTCACCAATGTTTGTGTCTCTATCTGCAAAAGAAACTCACAAATACAGAGTGAATTTTTCATATAACAATGGGGGCAACGATTGCCACGGTTTGCTTTTCGGCTCATGAGAACTCTTTACCTTGACCTCGCATAAAAATGCAAATAGAACCCAATAAACTTACGAGGTTTATAGGTGAAAGCAACTGTTGTGGTTGGTATAGCAGGGGGAAGTGGATCTGGTAAGACAACCCTTGCAAAAAAGATTCAAAGAGCCCTTGGGGCCGAAAACTGTGTCATTTTGTCACAAGATAATTATTATCACGATCAAAGTAAAAATTTTGATAAAGATGGCGGTAAAGTTAATTTTGACCATCCTTCTAGCCTCGATTTTGGTCTTATGGCCGAGCATCTTCACAGCATCCTGAGTGGGCAGTCCATAGAGGTGCCACTTTATGATTTTGCTACTCATTGTAGAACTGCTGAAACCATTATTTTAAAACCCCACAGAGTCGTTATTCTTGATGGCATACTTATTTTTTGTGAGGAGAAAATACGAAATCTTTTAGACATCAAGATTTTTTTAGATATTCCAGAAGAGGTGAGGTTTCAAAGAAGGCTTAAGCGCGATGTTGAAGAACGAGGGCGTACCAAAGAAGGGGTTATTGCTCAATTTATCAGTCAGGTAAAACCCATGCATGATCTTTTTGTTGAGCCTTCTAAAAAATATGCAGATTACTTGGCTGATGATCATTTTGATGTGGATAATTTTATTAAAAAAGAAAATCTTATATTTTCAAAAAGTCAGGCTCCTCTTTTTAGCCTTCTGTAACATAAGACTTTTTCTTGACCTTTGTCTTTTTTTTAAAAAAACCAGTTCATTTTAAAGATTTAACTCATATAGACTGTTAAAAGCACAAAGGAATTTTCATGGTAACATCTATTGAGGTAACATCTCTTTTAACACTTATTTTTTTATTTTTTTGTGGTCATGCTATTGCAGACTTTGCTTTGCAAACTTCATGGATAGCAATCCACAAAGATCGGCATCATAAAGATGTACCTTTGCCCGGGGAAAAAATTCAAAATCCTACAATTTGGCCATGGGTTTTAACGGCTCATTCGCTTCATCATGGGCTTATGGTTTTTTTAATCACACAAAGGATAAGTTTGGGTCTTCTTGAGACTTGCGCTCATTGGTTAACGGACTATGGCAAATCTGAAAAATGGTATGGTTTTCATATGGATCAAATCCTTCATTTAGGTGTAAAGTTGGTATGGGTGGGTCTTATTTATATTCGTGTTGTGTA
>JBDHWX010000114.1:0-6340 GCA_039810365.1 Bdellovibrionales bacterium
CAACCTGTTCGTCCTGAACCTGTCAGACCACAACCTGTTCGTCCTGAACCTGTCAGACCACAACCTGTTCGTCCTGAGCCAGTTCGGCCACAACCCGTTCGTCCTGAACCAGTTCGGCCACAACCAGTTCGTCCTGAGCCTGTCAGACCTGAGCCTGTTCGACCACAACCCGTTCGACCTGAGCCAGTTCGTCCTGAGCCTGTTCGTCCCGAGCCTGTTCGACCACGTCCAACCCCTCCTGTTGTTAGGCCAAATCCAACTCCAAGGCCACCAGTGGATCGTCCAGTGCCTCCGCCACCACGTCCAATTGACAGACCTATTACAAGACCAACTCCACCAACTGTTCGACCTCGTCCTCCTGTTGCAAGACCGCCCGTTGTTGAAAGGCCACGCCCTCTTCCACACAGGCCTCTGCCACCATTTATCAGACCACCTCATCGCGTAGATCGTCCGCCGTTTTACTACTACGTACCAAGATGTCGTGATCTTGCATATGGCGGAGTCTTCTCACCATATCCATGCCGAGCCGATTGGACACATCCGTGGTATCCGTATCCACAAAGACCGCTTCCACCCATTTTTCACAGACCAATTCCCTACTCACCTTACCAAGAAGAGAGTGTTGATATCCGAATTGGTCGCTACGTAAATTACGAGGCCTTTGACCTTTTCTTCTTAGGAGGCCTCGATAGCCCTCGATATCGTGGTGCCGTTGTGAACTCCGTTGAAGTTCATCTCGGCCAGCGTGATTACGGTGTTGGAGTTTCTCTCATCACAAACGGATTCACTGCTGATGCTGATAACAGCGCAAACGGCATAACCTATCTCGTACCTCGATATGGGGCTCTGATTGGTCAAGATCTCAGAGAGATGTTTGTTGAGGTCAACGGCTACGTCTGGGTTGACCACATTACCGTCAATCTCCGTCGCAGCGGACTCTATAGTCCTTATTATGCAAATCGAGATTTTACTCTCACTCAAGAGTATTCTTTGAATCTTGCAGATTATCAGGTTCTAGATCTCTCAGACGTTGTAGATCTCTACAATTACGCCAATGCCCACATCGTTTCTGTTGAGATCACAGCAAGATCTGTTTCTCAAAATAGTGACTTTTCTGCTGTGAGATTTTTTGTAAATGATAGAGAAACGGATCGAGTTCTTGTTGATAGAAATGGCGACACAAGAACCTTCTTTATCTACGGACCAGATAGGCTTAATACCGACATCTACAGTCTTGAACTTATGGCCGATGGTGATGTTGTCATTGATAACATTAGCGTAAGGCTTACAAACTAATATCTCTTTTTTTAAAGAGAGCTTAAACCCGGGTTTCAACCCGGGTTTTTTATTTTCTAATCCAATCTTTATCTCGCCTTGGTTTATCTTGCTTGAATAATTTTTTCGAATATGACAAAACGATAACATCGTGGATATCAAAGAACTCTTCCAATACTTAAATGCATTAAAGCGTAACAATAAAAGAACATGGTTTCACAAAAACCACGAACGCTATCTCAATTTGCGCAAAGAATTTTTAACCTTTACTCAAGATGTCATCTCAGAACTTGCAAAATCTGAACCCCTTCTTTTAAGAGTACCTGCTAAAAAATGCATTTTTCGGATCGCTCGTGATGTTCGTTTTTCTGCTAATAAAAAACCATATAAAACTCACATGGCCGCCGCCATTTCTCGAACTGGAAAAAAAGGACCTTTTGCATTTTACTATTTTCATCTTGAGCCTCAAAACAAATCCATGATCGCAGGCGGAATTTATATGCCGGAGCCCCCCCCATTAAAACAAATTCGCCATCTCATTGACCAAGACCCCTATACTCTAGAAGAAATTCTAAATGATAAGGGTTTTAAAAAATATTTTACTCGAGGACTAGATCCCGAACAAAAATTAAAAACGGCTCCAAAGGGGTTTGCAAAAGATCATCCCTATATCGAATATCTCAAACACAAAAGCTTTACAGTGACACGCGAACTTTCAGATTCTGAAGTCCTAGGCGGTAATTTTAAAAAAGAAGTGGCTCGGGGTTTTAAAATTCTAAGACCGTTTAATCACTATTTAGACAGGCATTTTTCTGTCTATCACTCTTAATAAGGTGCCTATGAACAATAAAAAAATATTTCTCAAAGCGTACAAACACTTTCAAAAAGAAGATTCAAAACTTTTATATGCCATTCAAGATCTTCGCATTGAACCCTTGGAGATCAAAACTTCTCTCACCCCTTACACTTTTCTTTTAAACTCTATAATCTCTCAACAAATTAGCACTTCTGCCGCTCGCGCCATATCTTTAAAATTTCATAATCTTTTTCCAAGAAAAAAAGTTAATTTTAAAGTTCTCAATGATTTAAGTGATGAGAGTTTGCGCTCAGCCGGGATCTCCCCGCAGAAAATTCGCTATATGCGAGATCTCACACAAAGAGTAATTAAAAAAGAGCTTGTGACTCCCAAAGAGCTCCAAAAAATGTCAGATGAAGAAATTATTGAACATCTTGTTCAGATTAAAGGCGTTGGTGTTTGGACAGTTCAAATGCTACTTATCTTTCATCTCTTGCGACAAGACGTGATGCCAGCAAAAGATTTGGGAATCCAAAAAGGATATCAACTCGCATTTAAAAAAAGAACTTTGCCTACAGAAGAACAAATTTTAAGGGCTTCCAAAAAGTGGAAGCCCTATTGCTCGATTGCAGCCCTCAATCTTTGGGCTCTTAAAGATCAAATATTAAAGAGCAAAAAGATTTGAACAAGAAAGGGTTTTTAAACTTTGAGGCTTATTCTGAAAATCTTTGTTCTCCGCTTTAGAGAAATCCTCTTGTTGTTTGGTATTTCGCCTAAAAAACTTTTCTCTAGCAAGAGTTATGTATTTTTCCAAAAACTTCCCTGTTGTTTTATTTAAAGTCAAATAAATCACAGGATAAAGAACAGCACTCACACCAACCCAAAAAAGCAAGTTTTCAACTGTGATGTAATTATCATTGGTAATTCGCACAGAATAAGGTGTAGCTAAGATTGTAGAACCCGCAGCTGCACCAAAAGTCGTTAGCCATGTTACAAGAGCGCTCGGTTTGGTATAGATAGGCGGAACTGCTTTGGTGAATTCCAAAAGCCCCCTTGCACTGAGTTTTCTAAGTTCTCGGTCTGTGACGGCTCCCTTTTCTTTTTGAACATAGAAATCAGAAAGATTTTTTCTTGCACGCTCAATACGCTCTTGATCTTTAGAATGAATGGCTTCTGCAAGCTCTGCTAAAAATCCAAAATAAAGAGCTTCTTCTTCTGAGACTCCCTTTTTAAGAGATAATTTTAAGTCCTGAACTTTTTCTAGAACAACTCTTTCTTCTGCTGAATATAAATTACCCTTCATCATATCTAAAAGTTTATTCAGAGCCTTTGGATTTTTCTCTCGATAAAGGGCAAAGAGTTCTTGGTATCCTTGTTGAATGCGTTTTTGTGCTGCTTTGGTGTTGGCCTCGCGAAGCCCGCGAGAAATTTTATAGCGAGCGTTTTCTAAAGCTTCTTTCATACTCTCAAATCGCTCTTCTTCCATTTGATTTCCCCTTTGAACGGGATCCCAAACCCAGCCATAAAACCATTGGCCAGCAAAAAATGAAATCGAAAATGCCAGTATGGCCTGATCTAGAGACCGGTGAAGGAGCAACCCTTGAAACACAGAAGTCATCACAATACCAGACTGTATGGTTGCAAACCTTTTAGTAAAACTCTTTACAAAGTAGTGGCCAAGATCAGACTTTGTAGTTGTTAAAATCTCTTTGACCCACTCAAAGGCTCCACTTAAAAAAGGCTGCTCTCTTTCATTGCCCCTATAGATATAGTCTTCTATCGGGAAATATTCTTTGGCATCTTCTGCCTTAACTGTTTGATAAACAAGGGCAGCTCTTGCACCCGTTACAAAAAAATGGGCATAGGTATTAAAAAACATGTCATAAAGGTTCCCACGCCCCGTCCATAAAAAACCGTTAGAATCAGCAGCCAGATTTTCTGGATGGGACATATCAGCCCTTGCCCCAATTAAAGAATAAATAACGGCCATGCTGATGTGATCTAAAACAAATTCTTTATAAACTTGGCCAGAAACGAAGTGACTCGTATAAATAGACCTTAAAAATTCAAACTCTTTAGAACCACCCGCAATAAGGGGAGCATTATTAAAAGCCCACACGGGAAGTCTTTTAAATTGAATTCCTAACTCTTTTACTACCTTTTTTGTATTCGAATATTGTTGAATTTCGTTGGCTGCATCTTGAGCAATGCGAGTAAATTCCGCAACTTCCTTAGGATCAACCGCCTCAATATCAGGGGTGCTAATTTCGTAGGTTTTTAATGTTTGATAAATTTCTTCACTCATTAAATACCAATCTCTTTTTAATTCTTTGTTGCTTAAAATTTGAAATAAGTTTTGTGGATCAATTTTTCCTGCCGAAACCGTTATCAGTGTTGCAGGGTCTATTCCTTCTTTCTGAGAAATAACATTCATTGCTAAAATCCAGGCTAGCCTTCTAGCCGACTCTTGATTTTGAGCTATTTTAGATAAGAGTTTTTGTTTAATATCTGTTGCAGACTCTAGCTTTTTACCCACAAGAAAGGGATTGTTAACACCAACATACTCCGATTCTTTAAGACCAAGTTCTTTTCCAATTTCACTTTCTGGGATGATCTTTTTAAAAGGATTAATTCCATTTTGAACAGCCGTATAAAAACTTTTTTGATTAAGCCCATAGGTGATAGCAAAACGGAAAGCCGGATAAATCGTCATGGCATAAATACGCATGCCAAAGGAGGTTAAGCGCTGCCAGTTGGCAAGAGGCATCCAGTTGTGTGCTAAATCACGAATATAGTTTGCAGCTTTTGTTGTGGATTTTCCAACAGAAGAATTCATCAAACGTAAGATATTTTGTGAAACCCACGAAGAAGCTTGAGCAAGCGGCCATATCGCAAGCATGGATACCATGCTCAATACAAGTGTGGAACGGTAATCAAGATCTTTTAAAACAGGAAAGAGATAGTGTTCGTGCATCCAATTTAGGGCCATAACCTGTTGTAACGCCTCATACTTATCGTGCACAAAAGGTAACGTCAGATAGCCAATTCCACCAACTGTAAGCATAGCTGCTAAAACTCTCATGCTAAAAACTTTTCCCACCATATTGGTGAGTTTTTCAAATGGAGTCTTTTTTAAAGGATCCGGTGATGCTTGAACAGTCACGTATTTTTGCCAATTCCGAGCAAGATTTTCTTCTTCACTTGTTACGCCAAGCCTTGCCTCTTGGGAATCCTTTTTTTCTAGTTCTGCAACACGCGCTTCAAGTTCTGATACTCTTTTTTCTACGGGGCTTTCTTCAACATCACCTGCCTTTATCTTATTATTGAGAATTTCCTCGTACGATTTCAACCACTCCTCATAGCTCATAATGTCTCGACGCCTATCAAGATAATCAGTATTTTTTTGAAAACGATTTTTAAGATTAACAAGTTGTTCTTTATCTAAATTCAAAAGAAATCTTTTGGTTACCTTGTCCATAGACTCATAAAGATCTTCTGGTTTTGTTTCTGTTTTATTCATTTCTTCTAAGATGGTTTGAGTTTGCTGAATCACTTCTTCATTAGGCGCAATAAGAGCAGCTTCGGCCATCAAATACATGGCGGCAATACGCAAGCGTGTGTATGTAACCTCCCTACTAAAAACACCAAGAACCCTCACTTTTCCAAAAGAATCTTTAGTTCTTACCAAAAGGTCTCCTGCCATAAAGACAGGTTTTTTATCTGCATCTAAAGAAATCACACTTTTTTCGTCAATTTCAGATTCCTGATAAGGCTGAACACCTCTTGTAAGATATTTTGCTTCGACCTCGACAAGCGTTCCCACATCAAATGTGGGCTCCCAAATATTACGAACAACAGGAATAGGATTTTTAAAAACCTGACCCGCAACATATCCTTTATCTATAGCATGAAGTTTTCCACTTCGATCTACGAGCGTTACGATTTCCTTATCTCGAGCAATGGTTAAGAGATCAAGATTGGGGATAATGTGGCGAGCAACAACCTCTCCCCCACTGCCAGCTTCGTTTGCGCCTCGGACACCTTCAAAAACAAGTTCTTTGGTTTCCTTGTTATAAACAGTACGAAGTGTCGAATAAGCAAGCGTTGGAATTTCGATACGAAAATCACTCAGAGGAATCGTTTTTACGACTTCGCCCTTTTCTAAAATCTCAACTCTTTGACGAGATAGTAAAAACGTATCAAAATCTTCCGGATTGGCGTTTTTTAATTCCCCTCGTTCTAGGCTATCTGCAAAGGATTGGATTTTTT